>NZ_JBEYKR010000039.1:0-49233 GCF_040703535.1 Streptomyces sp. NPDC007346 | reverse complement strand
GTTCCCCGGGCCACCGCCTGTTCGTACGCTGTGTTCCCTCAGTCCGTCGGCCGCTTCAGGCGGGCGACGAACTTGTACCGGTCACCCCGGTAGACCGAGCGCACCCACTCCACCGGTTCGCCCTGGCCGTCGATGGAATGGCGGGAGAGCATCAGCATCGGCAGCCCCACGTCCGTACCCAGCAGACCGGCCTCGCGCGGGGTGGCGAGCGAGGTCTCGATGGTCTCCTCGGCCTCGGCGAGGCGGACGTCGTACACCTCGGCGAGCGCGGTGTAGAGCGAGGTGTACTTCACCAGTGAACGGCGCAGCGCCGGGAAGCGTTTGGCCGAAAGGTGGGTGGTCTCGATCGCCATCGGCTCTCCGCTGGCGAGCCGCAGCCGCTCGATGCGCAGCACGCGTCCGCCCGTCGAGATGTCCAGCAGGCCGGCGAGGGTGTCGTCCGCCGTGACGTAGCCGATGTCGAGCAGCTGGGACGTCGGCTCCAGCCCCTGGGCGCGCATGTCCTCGGTGTACGAGGTCAGCTGGAGCGCCTGGGAGACCTTCGGCTTGGCGACGAAGGTCCCCTTGCCCTGGATGCGTTCGAGCCGGCCCTCGACGACCAGCTCCTGGAGGGCCTGGCGCACGGTGGTGCGCGAGGTGTCGAACTCGGCCGCCAGGGTGCGTTCGGGCGGCACCGGGGTGCCGGGCGGCAAGGTGTCGGTCATGTCGAGGAGATGCCGCTTGAGCCGGTAGTACTTCGGTACGCGCGCGGTGCGCGTACCGTTGCCGGTCTCGCTCCCCGAACTGCCGTCGTCGGCACCCATGGCCCGCCTTCCCGACGCTTGCGTTGCTGCCGTCACCGGCTCCTCCGTCTGTCGCGGCTCACATGGTGGCACGGTCCGGTCACGGGTCGTCGCCCTCCCTTAGGTGTCGGTCCTATAACGGACGCGAGTGCACTTCTTATACACCCTTGACACCCCTAAAGGTCTAGGCCAAGCTCCCGGTACTGGTCTAAACCATTAAAGACCAGGTCCAGCCCCAGCAGAACTCGTCGAATGTCTTCGCGGTGGGTGGGGTTGCAGCATCCCTGAGGAGGGTTTGACGTGAAGCGCAAGCTCATCGCGGCTATCGGTGTCGCGGGCATGTTGGTTTCGGTCGCGGCATGTGGTTCCGACGACAAGGCATCGTCGCAGGACCCGAAGGACCGCAAGGAAAACCTGACCGTCTGGCTCATGGGCGAGGCCCAGTCGACCTGGCCCGAACTGGTCAAGGACGTCAATGCCGAGTTCAAGAAGAAGTACCCGGGTGTCACGGTCAAGGTTCAGTACCAGCAGTGGGCCGACAAGGTCAAGAAGCTGGACACCTCCCTCGGTGGCGACAAATTCCCGGACGTTGTCGAACTCGGCAACACCGAGACCATGCAGTACATCCTCAATGGTGCGCTCGGGGAAATCGACCCCTCGAAGTACGAGAACTCGGACTCCTGGATCAAGGGTCTGAAGGACACCTGCACCTTTGAGGGCAAGACGTACTGCGTTCCTTACTACGCCAGTGCCCGTCTGGCCGTCTACAACCAGGACATGCTGAAGGCCGGTACCGGCAGCGACGTCCTCCCGCAGACCGAGGACGAGTTCCTCAAGGCGATGGACAAGGTCTCCGCCGAGCTGGCCAAGACGGACAAGCGCGCCTCCTCGCTCTACTTCCCGGGCCGCTACTGGTACGCCGCGATGTCCTACGTCGCCGCCTACGGTGGCGAGATAGCCACGTACGACGAGGGCTCCAAGGAGTGGAAGGGCGCGCTCTCCACCCCCGAGGCGCAGAAGGGCATCCAGCACTTCGTCGACCTGGTCAAGAAGTACAACAAGGCCGACGTGACGAAGGACGAGCAGGACCACGCCAACGTCATGGCCAACGAGAAGGCCGCCGTCATCTACGGCCAGGCCTGGGAGGCCGGCAGCGTCACGGGTGGCGAGAACGGCAACCCGAAGCTCGAGGGCAAGATCGCCACGGCCGGCATCCCCGGCCCCGAGGGCAAGGCCCTCCCCTCCTTCATCGGCGGCTCGGACCTCGCGACGATCTCCAAGTCCAAGGTCCAGGACCTCGGCCAGGAGTGGATCGCCCTCTTCACCAACACCAAGGGCGGCGAGGTCCTCGCCTCGAAGAACGTCCTCCCCAACAACGAGAAGCAGCTCGAGCCGCTGAAGACGAAGCCGGAGACGGCCGCCATCGCCAACGCGGTGCCGGACGCCTGGTTCACGCCGATCGCGCCGGGCTGGGCTTCCGTCGAGAAGGAGGAGATCCTCCAGAACATGCTCCTGGAGATCGTCAAGGGCACCTCCGTCGCCGACGCCACCAAGAAGGCCGACGACAAGATCAACGCCCTGATCAACAAGAAGGCCTGACCTTCCGGTCGCCAGGCGGGGCCCGGCAGAGATGCCGGGCCCCCGCCCTCTTCTCGCAAGTGAACGCCGTGAATTCCGGGGCCCGCCTCGGACCCGCGATGGAAGGTCAGCCACGTGTCTGCCGCTGATACCAAGGCCGTCGGGCCGCCGGTCCCTGTACCACCCGACCCGCACCCGACCGGGAAGTCGTCCTCCGACGACGATGCGCCCCGGGTACAGAAGAGGAAGCGGAAGAAGGGTGCACTCCTCCCCTACTTCCTGATCCTCCCGGCGATCGTGGCGATCGCCGCCGTCTACCTCTACCCGCTCAGCAAGACGGTCATCATGTCCTTCCAGGACATGGGCCGGCGTGAACTGTGGTCCGGAGAGCCTGCCCCCTGGGTGGGCTTCGAACAGTTCACCAACATCCTCGGCGACCCAGAGTTCTGGTGGGTCACCTTCCGCACGATCGTCTTCATGGCCATCTGTGTGACGCTCACCATGGGTATCGGGCTGCTGGTCGCCCTGCTCATGCGCAAGCTCTCCACCTGGGTCCGGCTCGTCCTGACGGTGGCACTGATCGCCGCCTGGTCGATGCCGCTGATGGTCGCCGCCTCGATCTTCCGGTTCATGGCCGACTCCGACTACGGCCTGATCAACACGCTGATCGCCAAGGTCGTCGGTGAGGACTGGCTCGGCCACAACTGGTACCTCAACCCGGTCCAGGGCTTCGGCATCATCACCCTGCTGGTCGTCTGGGGCGCCATCCCGTTCGTCGTCGTCACCCTGTACGCCGCCCTCACCCAGGTCCCCCAGGAGCTGGAGGAGGCCGCCGCGCTCGACGGCGCCAGCGCCTACGGCATCTACAAGTTCGTCACCTGGCCGGTCATCAAGCCGGTCTTCACCATGGTCGCCACCCTCTCGGTGATCTGGGACTTCAACGTCTTCGGCCAGATCTGGCTGCTGCGCGGCAACAAGCCCGAGCCGGAGTACGAAACCCTCGGCCTCTACTCCTACTCCAAGGCGTTCGAGTCCACCTCCTTCAGCCAGGGCTCCGCGATCGCCCTGATCACGGTGCTGCTGCTGTCCGGTGTGGCCGTGTACTACCTGCGCCAGCTCATGAAGACGGGAGAGGTCGAATGAGCAGCACGACCGAGACACAGGCGCTGCGCCCGGACCGGAAGAAGAGCCGGCTCCACCTGGACATCATCGGCCTCTGCATCGCCGTGGTCATGATCTTCCCGGTCTACTGGCTGGTCATCAGCGCCCTGCGGCCCAACCAGGAGATCCGCAGCTACGACCAGACCCTGTGGCCCACGTCGATCACCTTCGATAACTTCGAACGCGCGATCAACATGCCCAACTTCGCCACCGCCATCCAGTCCAGCCTGATCGTCGCCGTCACCGCGGTGGTCGGCGGCATGATCATCGCGACGCTGGCGGCCCTGGCGATCGGCCGGTTCCGGTTCTTCGGCCGCAAGCCCCTGCTGCTGATCATGATCCTGGTCCAGATGCTGCCGCCGACGGCGATGCTCATCCCGATCTACGCCCAGCTCAACGCCATGGGCGGGATCGACGAGTACTGGGGCCTGATCGTCGTCTACCTGGTCTCCACGCTGCCCTTCGCCACCATCATGATCCGCGGCTTCGTCGTGAACATCCCGGTGGAGCTGGAGGAGTCCGCGATGGTCGACGGGCTGACCCGCTTCGGCGCCTTCCGCAAGGTGATCTTCCCGCTGCTCGCCCCCGGGCTCGCCGCCGCGTCGATCTTCGCCCTGGTGAACGCGTGGAACGAGTACCTCTTCGCGTACATCCTGATCAACGACAACTCCAAGTACACGCTGAACGTGTGGCTGATGACGTTCACCACCGAGCGCGGAACGGACTACGGCGCACTCATGGCGGCCTCGACCATGATCGCCCTGCCCGTCGTCATCTTCTTCATGATCATCCAGAAGAAGATGGCCGCAGGTCTCACCTCCGGCGCTGTGAAGGGATAGTGCGGGCCCATGACCACCCTCGTTTCCACCACGGACACCCTGACGCGCGACGCGCTCGCGGTGCTCCAGCCCGGATTCACCGGAACCACCGCACCGGACTGGCTGCTGCGCCGCGTCGGTGAAGGGCTCACCTCCGTCGGGCTGTTCGGGCGCAACATCGAATCGCCCGAGCAGCTCGCCGCCCTCACCGCGCGGCTGCGCTCCGAGCGGGACGATGTCCTCGTCGCCATCGACGAGGAGGGCGGCGATGTGACCCGCCTGGAGGTCAGGGACGGCTCCTCGTTCCCGGGCAACTTGGCCCTCGGCTCGGTCGACGACACCGACCTCACCCGGGCCGTCGCCCACGAGCTCGGCCGGCGGCTCGCCGTGTGCGGCGTCAACCTGAACTGGGCGCCGTCCGCGGACGTCAACTCCAACCCGGGCAACCCGGTCATCGGCGTCCGCTCCTTCGGCGCCGACACCGCCCTGGTGGCCCGGCACACCGCGGCGTACGTCGAGGGGCTCCAGGCCGCCGGCGTCGCCGCCTGCACCAAGCACTTCCCCGGCCACGGCGACACCGCGGTCGACTCGCACCTGGCGACGCCCCGCATCGATGTGGACCTCGACACCCTGCACGCCCGTGAGCTGCTGCCTTTCCGGGCGGCCATCGCGGCGGGTTCCAAATCGGTGATGAGCGCGCATATCCTGCTTCCCGCACTCGACCCGGACCGCCCCGCCACCCTGAGCCCGCGGATCCTCACCGGTCTGCTCCGCCAGGAGCTGGGCTACGACGGCCTGATCGTCACCGACGGCGTGGAGATGGAAGCGATCTCCAGGACCTACGGCATCGAGCGCGGATCGGTCCTCGCCATCGCCGCGGGCGCCGACGCGATCTGCGTCGGCGGCGGGCTGGCCGACGAGGAGACGGTGCTGCGTCTGCGCGACGCCCTCGTGGCGGCCGTACGCAACGGAGACCTGGCCGAGGAGCGGCTCGCCGACGCGGCCGCCCGTGTACGAGCCCTCGCGTCCTGGACGCAGGGGGCCCGGGGGGATGTCCCGGAGCCGGGCGCGGAAGTGCAGGAGGGGACCGCGCCCGGCACCGGAGTCAGCTCCGACGTCGGCCTGGTGGCCGCCCGCCGCGCGATCACGGTCACCGGCACCGGGGACCGGCTCACCGAGCCGGGTTACGTCGCGGAGTTCTCCGCGGTCGCGAACATCGCGGTCGGCGCCGAGACCCCCTGGGGCATCGCCGCCGGACTCACCCGGCTCCTGCCGGGCACCGAGGCGGCCACGTACACCGACGAGAGCGCCGACCCGGCGGCCGAGGTGGTCGCCGCGGCGGGGGAGCGGCGCATCGTCGCCGTCGTCCGCGACGAACACCGCCACGCCTGGATGGGCCGGGCGCTGGACGCCCTGCTGGCGGCCCGCCCGGACACGATCGTGGTCGAGATGGGCGTCCCGGCGTCCACCCCCCGGGGAGCCCTCCACATCGCCACCCACGGCGCCTCCCGGGTCTGCGGCCAGGCGGCGGCGGAAGCGGCGACGGGGGCGTAGGGCGTGTCCGGCGGATCTTGACCGGGTCCGCGACGCCCGGCACGCCCTAGGCCGAGCCGTCCGGCGGTGACCGGGCGGATCGGACCCGTCCGGCGTTCCGGGACAAGGCCGTCGGGCCGGTCGCGCGAGCCCGTCCGGCGATCGAGGCAGAGCCTCTCGCCGGACGGGCGGTACAACGGGAAGGGCCAGGACACCGTGAGGTGTCCTGGCCCTTCCCGTACGTACAGCCGTACGGAGTTACAGCCCCTGCCACGCGGGCTTCGCCGCGTACGTGGCGCGGAAGTAGTCCGCCAGCTTCAGCTTGGACGCGGCGGCCTCGTCCACCACCACCGTCGCGTGCGGGTGCAGCTGGAGCGCCGAGGCCGGCACGACCGAGGCGACCGGCCCCTCCACGGTCTGGGCGATGGCCTCCGCCTTGCCCTCGCCGGTGGCCAGCAGGACGGGGTGCCGGGAGTCCAGGATGGTCCCGATGCCCTGGGTGATCACGTGGTGCGGCACCTGGTCGATGTCGTCGTCGAAGAAGCGGGCGTTGTCCACCCGGGTCTGCTCGGTCAGCGTCTTGATCCGGGTGCGCGAGGAGAGCGAGGAGCACGGCTCGTTGAAGCCGATGTGCCCGTCGGTGCCGATGCCGAGCAGCTGGAGGTCGACCCCGCCGGCCTCGGCCAGGGCGCGGTCGTACGCCTCGCAGGCGGCCTGGACGTCCTCCGCGGAGCCGTCCGGGCCCATGAAGGACGCCTCGGAGAGCCCGAGCGGCTCGACGACCTCACGCAGGACCACGGAGCGGTACGACTCCGGGTGGCCCACGGGCAGCCCGACGTACTCGTCCAGCTGGCAGATGCGGGCGCGCGAGGCGTCGACGGCACCGGCGGCGACCTTGGCCGCCAGCGCGCGGTAGATGGGCAGCGGGGTAGAGCCGGTGGCAACGCCGAGCAGGGCGTCGGGCTTGCGGCTGAGCAGGGAGGCGATGGCCTCCGCGATCAGTTCGCCGCCTGCCGTGGCGTCCGGGACGATGACAACTTCCACGCTGTGCCTGCCGATCTGATGAGTGGAACCGTGTGGTATAGACCAATCAAGGGTCAATCTAGCAGAATCGCGCAGCCGTGCGGTGAACGGCCCGCCTGTCGGTCCCCCCGCCCTGCCCGCTGGCGGACCCCGCGTTTGCCTGGTCGACTTGGACGGTACGGCGCCGGCGGCGCGGTCCGCGGGCGGCTCCGTACGCCACCGCCGACGACACCGCATGGGAGGCACCCCACATGTCAGCCACCCCTCCGCCCGGCCCGGACGACCAGGGCGACGTGCCCGGCCGCATCATGTCCGGCGAGATGGCCGAGCAGCCCGCGATGCTGCGGCGCATCCTCGACCAGGGGGCGCCCCGCATCCGCGAGGTGGCCACGGAGATCGCGGCCCGCGCGCCCCGCTTCGTCCTGCTCACCGCGCGCGGCACCTCGGACAACGCGGCGCTGTACGCGAAGTACCTGCTGGAGATCCGGCGCGGCCTGCCCTGCGGCCTCGCGTCCATGTCCACCACGACGGCGTACGGGGCCGAGCCCGATCTGCGGGACGTCCTGGTGATCACCGTCAGCCAGTCGGGCGGCTCGCCGGACCTGGTGGCCTCCACGAAGGCCGCCCGGGACGCCGGTGCCGTCACCCTCGCGGTGACCAACAACCCGGACTCCGCCCTCGCGGCGGTCTCCGAGTACCACATCGACATCCTGGCGGGCCCGGAGAAGGCGCTCCCGGCCACCAAGACGTACACGGCCTCCCTGCTCTCCCTCTACCTCTTCGTGGAGGGGCTGGGCGGCGGTGACGGCACCGAGGCGGCCGCGGTCCTGCCCGACCTGGCGGGCGCGATCCTGGGCCGCCGGGCCGAGGTCAAGGCGCTGGCCTCCCGCTACCGCTTCGCCGAGCGCATGGTGATCACCTCGCGCGGCTACGGCTACCCCACGGCCAAGGAGGCGGCCCTCAAGCTCATGGAGACGAGCTACATCCCGGCTCTCTCCTACTCGGGCGCCGACCTGCTGCACGGCCCGCTGGCGATGGTCGACAACATCTCCCCGGTGATCGCCGTGGTCACCGACGGCCGGGGCGGCGAGGCGCTCCAGCCGGTGCTCGACCGGCTGCGCGGGCGGGGCGCCGACCTGTTCGTGGTCGGCCCGAAGGCCCAGGTGGAGGCGGCCTCGGCGGGCTTCTCGCTGCCGACGACGGGGGTGCCGGAGGAGTTGCAGCCGATCCTGGAGATCCTGCCGCTTCAGATGCTGGCGTACGAGGTGACCATCGCGCGCGGCCAGGACCCGGACTCCCCGCGCGCCCTGGCCAAGGTCACGGAGACGCGCTGAGCGGACGGACGCGGGGGGCGAGGCCACCGCGGGACTGCCGGGACGACCCCCGGAAACACCCGCGGGCCGCGGCGCCAGGACGGGACCCTCAGCCCGCCCGGCACCGCAGCCCGGAGCTACCTGGCCGGCGGTGTGCGGTGCCGTCGGCCACAGGAGGCACCTTGCGCGGTCAGGGCAGAGAGCGCCGGGTGCCTCGGTCCGCTCTCCGTGCGGGGAGAGCGGAGGTCGTGGTGAACTCATTGTGGACTAGACCAATTGCTCGTGTCCATCCATGTGCACGACATTCTCCGGCCGTGCGCCGCGCCCCGTCCATCGGCGTCCGGCCCGTGGGCGCCCCGCCCGCCGGCGCCCTGCCTTTCCGCACGGCCCGCCGGGCCGACTGGTTCGAACACTTCCGTTAACCCCGGGTACGCTCCACAGGTGCCCTCCATGAACGACCTCGTCCGCCAGCACACCGCTCTGAGCGACACCGACCTCGAGTGGCTCCATCTGCTGGTCTCGGAGTGGCAACTGCTCTCCGACCTCTCCTTCGCCGACCTGGTGCTGTGGGTCCCCACCCGCGACGGCACGCGGTACGTCTCCGTCGCCCAGATGCGGCCCAACACCGGCCCCACCTCCTACCAGGACGACATGGTCGGCCACCTGGTGCCGCGCGGCCGCCGCCCGCTGCTCGACGCGGCCCTGGACGAGGGCCGCATCGTGCGCGAGGGCGACCCGGAGTGGCGCGAGGAGGTCCCCGTACGGGTCGAGTCCATCCCCGTACGCCGTGAGGGCCGGGTCCTCGGTGTGATCGCCCGCAACACCAACCTGCTCACCGTGCGCACCCCCTCCCGGCTGGAGCTCACCTACCTCCAGTCCGCCTCCGACCTGGCCCAGATGATCGCCGCCGGGGCCTTCCCCTTCCCCGGCCAGCAGGTCGACATGGACGCCTCCCCGCGCGTCGGTGACGGCCTGATCCGGCTGGACGCGGACGGGGTCGTGCAGTACGCCAGCCCCAACGGCCTCTCCGCCTACCACCGCCTCGGCCTCGCCTCCGACCTGGTCGGCCATCACCTGGGCACCACCACCGCCGAACTGGCGCCCTCCCGGGGGCCGGTGGACGAGGCGCTGGTCAAGGTGGCCAGCGGGTACGCGCCGCGCGAGTTCGAGGTGGAGGGCGCGGGCGGGGTGATCCAGCTGCGGGCCATCCCGCTCAAGCCCAAGGGCGTCCGCATCGGCTCCCTGGTCCTGCTCCGGGACGTCACCGAACTGCGCCGCCGCGAACGCGAGTTGATCACCAAGGACGCGACCATCCGGGAGATCCACCACCGGGTGAAGAACAACCTCCAGACGGTGGCCGCCCTGTTGCGCCTCCAGGCCCGCCGGATGGACTCCGAACAGGGGCGCGAGGCGCTCAACGAGGCGGTGCGGCGGGTCGGTTCGATCGCCATCGTCCACGAGACGCTCTCGCAGAACCTGGACGAGCGCGTCGAGTTCGACGAGATCGCCGACCGGGTCATCGCGATGGTCTCCGAGATCTCACCCGGCAAGGTGACCTGCCGGCGCACCGGACGCTTCGGCATACTCGACGCCGAGGTGGCCACCCCGCTCTCCATGGTGCTCACCGAAGTCCTCCAGAACGCCCTGGAACACGCCTTCGCCGTGGCCGATCAGGGCACGGTGGAGGTCTCCGCCGTGCGCGGCGGCTCACCCACCGAGGGCCGGCTGCTCATCACCGTCACCGACGACGGGCGGGGCCTGCCGGAGGGGTTCGACCCGCAGCAGGCCGGCAATCTGGGGCTCCAGATCGTACGGACGCTGGTGGAGGGCGAGTTGGGCGGCACGTTCGGCATGGTCCCGGCGCCGGAGCGCGGCACCCAGGTGGTGCTGGACCTGCCGGTGCGCGGCGACAAGTAGCCCGCGGGGGCACACGGCACACAGCAGAGCGGGCCCGGACCGTGGTGACGGTCCGGGCCCGCTCCGTGATGCTCACGTTGCGATGCGCTCCGGGATACTGCGCGCTGCGACTCGAAGGCGGGGCTGTGCGCACGCTCTGTACGCGCCGCCTGGCTGAGGCGTGTTCGTGGGGGGCGTCGGTCAGGCGCTGGCGTTACGCGCCCGGTTGCGAGCGGCACGGCGCTTCATCGCGCGGCGCTCGTCCTCGCTGAGGCCACCCCAGACGCCGGAGTCCTGGCCGGACTCGAGCGCCCACTGCAGGCACTGCTCCATGACGGGGCAGCGACGGCAGACGGCCTTGGCTTCCTCGATCTGCAGCAGCGCAGGACCGGTGTTGCCGATGGGGAAGAACAGCTCGGGGTCTTCCTCACGACAAACGGCGTTGTGACGCCAGTCCATGGCTGCTACCTCTCCTTGGTATTACACGCTTGTTGCTTGTGAATGTGAACGCTTTCACGAATCCCCCCACAGATGACGGGCCGACTCCCAGAAGGACTGGGTGTGGTCTGTGATGGTGAGGAGGGGTTCTGGCTCTCAGGGAGGCCGGTGTTGCGGGCCGTCCCGATCGCCATGTAGAGATTCGCAAACCTCGGCTGCGGATACAACCCCTTCTGGAAAGTTTTTTTTGATTCCTCGGTGTCGACTAGGTCACAGGCGCACTTCTTAGGGGTGGGACCCAGGCCAAACGTTCGAGTTAAAGGACTTTCGGCCCTTCCACTCACACAATCACACGCAGTGCACGGCGTACGCCTGTGAACGTCACGCTCGTACGCAGTCCCAGGTGGTCGCCGTCCATCTGGAAGGGCAGTGGGACCTTTGAATGCAAGGTGAAGTCCGTGAGGTCGTGCAGTGAAACGGCGTGCTTCCCGCGAGGCCCTCTGTCGGGGCTCGAAGTGAGCAGCTGAGTGCCGTACAGAGCCACCGCCGGGGTGGACAGACGCTTCAGTCCGAGGACGTCCAGGGCGGTGTCGAACGAGGCCTTCGGAGAGGCGTACACCGGACGATTCCCCAGGTAGGTCCAGGGGGCGGTGTTGCAGATTATGGAGAGCGCGAGGTCGGTCACAGGCTCCTGGCCGGGCACGTCGAGCGTGATCTGCCCGTGCCGGCGGTGGGCCTCGTTCAGGAACTGCCGCACCACCTGGCGCACGTACAGCGCGTGCGTCGACCGCTTGCCGATCTCGCGCTTCTGTTCGACCCGGCCGACCACTCCGGCGTCGAAACCGAGACCGGCGCAGAAAGTGAACCAGCGTTCGGGTACGGACTCGTCCTCGGTGCCCGGGGTGCCGGCCGCGAGCCCCAGGCCGACCGTGCGCTCGCTCCGGTTCTCCAGGGCGTCCAGGATCGCGCCGGTCGCCTCCACGGCGTCGTTGGGCAGCCCCAGGGCGCGCGCGAAGACATTGGTGGAGCCGCCGGGCACCACGGCGAGCTTCGGGAGGCTGTCGACGTCCGGGCCCCGGTGCAGCAGCCCGTTCACGACCTCGTTCACCGTGCCGTCACCGCCGAGGGCGACCACCAGGTCGATCTCGTCGCTGTCGGCCGCCCGCCGCCCCAGGTCCCGCGCGTGACCCCGGTACTCCGTGGTCACCGCCTCCAGCTTCATCTCGCTGGCCAGGGCGTGGATGAGGACGTCACGGGTGCGTGCACTGGTGGTGGTGGCTGCCGGGTTGACCACGAGAAGTGCGCGCATGCCCGCCAGAGTACCTACCGGGCGGTTCGGTGCCGAAGTCGCGGTTCGCCGCGCTCCGGACCGGTGACGTTCCGTGACGCCCTCTCCGTACGTGACATGCGCCGCGCCCACGCACCCCGGCTTCACTTCCGGGCCCCGGGGATGCCAACCTGAAGGGCGTGAGCACTGAAGCGACCTCCTCCACCCCCTCGCCCGCCGCGACGGAGCGCCCGCGAAGGATCACCGTCCTCGCCGGGATCAACGCCCTCGAAGGCGCCGCGCTCGCGGTCGGCGGGCTCTGCCTGCTGGTCATGGGGATCCTCGGGCGCCCCGAGAGCCCGCAGCAGGCGGAGACGGTCGGCATCACGCTGATCGCGCTGGGCGCCATCCCGCTCGTCGCAGCCCGCGGCCTGATGCTGCTGCGCGGCTGGAGCCGGGGCCCGGCGCTGATCACCCAGATCATGGCGCTGCCCGTGGCCTGGACGCTGCTGCGCTCCCAGGGCGCGCTGATCCCCACCGGGATCGTCCTCGCCGCGGTCGCCGTGACCGGCCTGGCGCTCGTCCTGAACCCGGAGACGACCCAGACCCTGGGCCTGCGCAGGGGCGCCGGCAGGGGCCCGGAGGCCTGAGCCCCCGGAAGCCCGTGCCCCGGGGTCCGGGCCCTGCAGGGCTTCCCCGGGGCGGCCCGGTCCGCTCCTGAGGGGCCTACTCCTCGACGAGCAGGCGCTCGCGCAGCTGGGCCAGGGTGCGGGCCAGCAGCCGGGAGACGTGCATCTGCGAGATGCCGACCTCCTGGGCGATCTGCGACTGGGTCATGTTCCCGAAGAACCGCAGCAGCAGGATGCGCTTCTCGCGCGGCGGCAGGTCCTCCAGGAGCGGCTTGAGCGACTCCCGGTACTCCACGCCCTCCAGCGCCTCGTCCTCCGAGCCCAGCGTGTCGGCGACCGCGGGGGACTCGTCGTCCGTGTCCGGCACGTCCAGCGAGAGCGTGCTGTACGCGTTGGCCGACTCCAGCCCCTCCAGCACCTCCTCCTCGGAGATGCCGAGCCGCTCGGCCAGCTCGTGCACGGTCGGCGAGCGGCCGTGCTGCTGGGAGAGCTCGGCGGTGGCCGTGGTCAGCGAGAGACGCAGCTCCTGGAGGCGGCGCGGCACCCGCACCGCCCAGCCCTTGTCCCGGAAGTGACGCTTGATCTCGCCGACGACCGTGGGGGTCGCGTACGTCGAGAACTCCACGCCCCGGTCCGGGTCGAACCGGTCCACCGACTTGATCAGCCCGATCGTGGCGACCTGGGTCAGGTCGTCCAGCGGCTCCCCGCGGTTGCGGAAGCGCCGGGCCAGATGCTCCACCAGGGGCAGATGCATCCGCACCAGCCGGTTGCGCAGCTCCGCCTTCTCCGCGGAGCCGTCGGGAAGCGCCCGCAACTCGACGAACAGGGCCCGCGCCCCGCTGCGGTCGTGTGGATCGTGGTGCCCGTGCTCGCTCATCTGGCCCGCCCGCTCTGCCTGCGACTGCTCCGCCGCGACGCTGAGGCTCTGGGACCCGTCCGCTCCGTCCACCGGATGCGGCCGGGCCTGTTGCTCCGGGATGCCTGCTGGGCGCACCACCCCGGATCGGATCGTCTCGTCCCGCACAGGACCGTCCCCGTTCCCCTCGCTCACGCCGGCCCGGGGCCCGCGCCGCGCTGTTTGTAGAGGCTGATGCTGACCGTACGGTCGTCGGCGACCGTGGAGTCGACCTTGCCGGCCAGTGCGGAGAGCACCGTCCAGGCGAAGGTGTCACGCTCGGGTGCGCGGCCGTCCGTCGTGGGGGCCGACACCGTCACCTCGAGAGAGTCGTCGATGAGCCGGAACACGCAGCTGAGGACGGAGCCGGGCACGGCCTGCTGAAGCAGGATCGCGCAGGCCTCGTCGACCGCGATGCGAAGATCCTCGATCTCGTCGAGAGTGAAGTCCAAACGCGCTGCGAGACCGGCCGTGGCCGTTCGCAGCACCGACAGGTAGGCACCCGCAGCGGGCAGCCGGACTTCCACGAAGTCCTGATTCCCGGGCTCGCCTGCGATCTGGGACACCCTCACCTCCAAGGTGGCACAAACTCTTTCGAGGTTCCGGGAAGGGTGGCCCGGAGCCATGCGGTCGGTCGACGGTTCTCAGCTCGGCGACGCTATCGGATCCATGATGCAGTGTCGCCCGCACCCCATCCCCCGACTGTCACTCATGGTAAACCCATGAGTACACACAGTGGCTAGGGGTCTGCGGCGTCCAATTACGAAGAACCGGCGCCGGATTGACGTACCCAGACGTCAGACGATCGAACCGTCCTCGAAGCACCAGCGCCAGCTTTCGCCCGGCTCGAAGCTCCGCATCACCGGGTGACCGGTCTCCCGGAAGTGCCCGGTGGCGTGCCGCAGCGGCGAGGAATCGCAGCAGCCGACGTGCCCGCAGGTCAGGCAGAGCCGCAGCTGCACGGGGTGGGTGCCCGCGGCCAGGCACTCGGGGCAGGTCTCCCCGAGCGGTACGGGCTCGGGGCGTGGCAGATCCGCTACGTGCGCACACTCGCTCATGATGGGCAGGTTACGACGGATCCGAGGACGGTGAGATGGACGCGCTGCCGCTCGTGGCGCTGGTCGCGGCCAGTGCGGCGGTCGCCGGTGCGGCGCGCCGCACCCCGGTCCCCGCCCCGCTCGTCCTGGTCGCCGTCGGCCTCGTCGCGGGCCTGGTGCCGGGCGTCCCGACGTACCACCTGGACGCCCACGTCGTCCTGCCGCTGCTGCTGCCCCCGCTGCTCTACACGGCGGCCGTGGACAGCTCCTACCTCGATCTGCGGGCCAACGTCCGGCCGGTCGCGCTGCTCTCCGTGGGGTACACGCTCTTCGCCACCGTCGCCGTGGGCTGGCTGGCGTACCTCGCCGTCCCGGAGCTGCCGCTCACCGCCGCCCTCGTCCTGGGAGCCGTCGTCGCACCGCCGGACGCCGTGACGGCCGCCGCTATCGCCCGCCGGGTCGGACTGCCCGCCCGCGTCACGACCATCCTTCAGGGTGAGTCGCTGGTGAACGACGCCACCGCGATCACCGCCTTCCGGGTGGCGCTGGCCGCCGCGGTCGGGGAGGGGATGAGCTGGGGTGCCGGGATCACCGAGTTCCTGCTCGCGGCGGTCGGCGGGGTGGGGGTCGGCCTGCTGCTGATGGTGCCGCTGCACTGGTTGCGCACGCACCTGAAGGAGGCCCTTCTCCAGAACACGCTGTCCCTTCTGATCCCGTTCGTGGCGTACGCGGCGGCCGAACGGGTGCACGCCTCCGGGGTCCTCGCCGTGGTCGTCGTCGCCCTCTACCTGGGACACCGCTCCTGGCAGGTCGACTTCGCCACCCGCCTCCAGGAGGCCGCGGTCTGGAAGATGGTCGCCTTCGTCCTGGAGTCCACGGTCTTCGCCCTGATCGGGTTGCAGCTGCCCTTCGTGCTGAAAGGGCTCGAGGCGGGCGGCGCGGCGGCGGCGCTCGGATACGCGGCGATCGTGTTCGCCGCGGTCGTCGCGGTCCGCTTCGTCTGGGTCTATCCGGCGACCTATCTGCCCCGACGGCTCTCCCGGCGCGTACGGGAGCGGGAACCGGACACCGACTGGACCGCGCCCCTGATCGTCGGCTGGGCGGGCATGCGCGGGGTCGTCTCGCTCGCCGTCGCCTTCTCCATCCCGCTGGTCACGCACGACGGCACCCCGTTCCCGGCCCGCAACCTGGTGCTGTTCCTGGCCTTCACCACCGTCATCGCCACGCTGGTGATCCAGGGGCTGACCCTGCCCGTCCTCGTCCGCGTACTGAAACTGCCGGGGCGCGACCCGCAGGCCGAGACCCTCATCGAGGCACAGGCCCAGAGCGAGGCCTCGGTGGCCGCCGAGGCCCGCCTGGAGGAGCTGCTGGCCGCCCCGGGCAACACCCTGCCGCCCCCGCTGGCCGACCGGCTGCGCAGCGCCCTGGAGCGCCGCCGCAACGCCGTCTGGGAGCGGCTGGGGGCGGCCGACCCGGTCACGGGGGAGTCGGCGGACGACACCTACCGCCGGCTCTCCCGCGAGATGATCGAGGCCGAGCGGAAGGTCTTCGTCCGGCTGCGGGACGAGCGGCGGATCGACGACGAGATGATGCGTACGCTGCTGCGCCGGCTGGACCTGGAGGAGGCGGCCGCCTACCGGGAGACGGACGACTCCTGAGGGGGCGGGCCCGGGGAGGGCTTCTGCCGAGCGGCCGACGACTCCTAGGTTGACGACTCCTGGGCCGACGGTTTCTCGGCGGGCGGCGCTTCGGCGGGCGGCGCTTCGGGCGTGCCGGTGATCACCGCGCTCACCCGGGTGCCCGGTGCGAACGCGCCCTCCTCGGCCAGGGCCGTCAGCGCGAAGAGCAGCTTGGCGACGTAGACCCGCTCCACCGGCAGCCCGTGCCGGTCCTCGAAGTCCGCGGCGAAGGCGTCCAGTTCCGGGGTCGTACGGGCGTAGCCGCCGAAGGTGAAGCGCTCCTCCAGCGACCAGTCACCGGCCGGTCCGCCGAACGCCTCCTGCTGGAGCCGGGCGACGGCCTCCCCGAGGAAGCCGCCGCGCAGCACCGGTACGCCCAGGGCGCGCTGCCCGCTCTCCAGCCCGGCCGCCAGCCCGGCCAGGGTGCCGCCGGTCCCGCAGGCCACGGCCGCCACATCGGTGTGCCCGCGCAACTCGCGCCCCAGCGCTGTACAGCCCTGTGCGGCCAGGGCGTTGCTGCCGCCCTCCGGGACCACCTCCACGTCCCCGTACAGGCTCAGCAGCCCCTCCAGGACCTCGGACGAGGCCTTCGCCCGGTAGGTCGTGCGGTCCATGAAGTGCAGCCGCATGCCGTCGGCGGCGCACCGGGCGAGCGAGGGGTTGAGCGGCCGGTGCGCCAGCTCGTCGCCGCGCACCACGCCGATGGTGGGGAACCCCAGCAGCCGGCCGGCCGCGGCGGTGGCCCGCAGGTGGTTGGAGTAGGCGCCGCCGAACGTCAGCACGGTCCGCCCGGCGGCCGCCTCCAGGTTGAGGGCGAGCTTGCGCCACTTGTTGCCCGGCAGGTCGGGGTGGATCAGGTCGTCCCGCTTGAGGAGGAGCGTGATCCCGTGCCGGTCGAAGCGGCCGTCCCGGACCTCCCGCAGCGGGGACGGCACCCGGGGGCGCAGAAGGGACTCGGGGCGGGGCGGGCGGTTCACCCGTTCATTGTCGCCCGCCCCGGTCCGGGTGGGTTCAGGCGCTCGCCAGCCAGAGGTCCGGGCCGAACACCTCGTAGTGGATGTCGGCCGGGCGCACCCCCGCGTCCAGCAGGCGGGTGCGGACCGTGCGCATGAAGGGGAGGGGCCCGCACAGGTAGGCGTGGGTGCCCGGCAGCACGGTGACGCCGTTCAGGTCGACGAGCCCGGTGCGGTGGGCCGGGTGGTCGGCCTCCGGGGTCTCGTACCAGAAGTGCGGCTCGGCCTCCGGGAGGTCTTCCGTCAGCCGGACGTGGTGGGTGCGCAGGGCGTGGTCGGCGGGCGAGCGGTCGCCGTGCACGACGGTGACCGGGCGGTCGTGGCCCTGTTCGGCCAGGTACTCCAGCATCGACAGCATGGGCGTGCAGCCGATCCCCGCCGAGGCCAGCAGCAGCGGCGCGTCCAGGTGGTCGAGGACCAGGTCCCCGTAGGGGACGGAGACGCGCAGCCGGTCGCCCGCGCGGGTGTGCTCGTGCAGGTGGCGGGAGACCTCGCCGTCGGGGGTCTCCTCCCCGCGCACCCGCTTGACCGTGATGGAGCGCAGCCGGGAGCCGGGGGAGGAGGAGAGGCTGTACTGGCGTATCTGCCGGGCCCCGTCCGCCAGTTCGACCTGGACGGAGACGTACTGGCCGGGCCGGAAGGCGGGAGCGTCACCGCCGTCCGCCGGGCGCAGGTGGAAGGTGGCGACGTCCTCGGTCTCCTCGATCCGGGCGGCGACCTCCCACTCCCGCCACACATCGCCCGCCACGACGCCCTGCTGGGCGTAGAGCCGCCCCTCGATGGCGATGAGGGCGTTCGCCATCAGCCAGTAGACCTCGTCCCAGGCCGCGGCGACCTCAGGGGTGACCGCGTCACCCAGTACGTCGGCTATCGCGGCGAACAGGTGGGTGTGGACGACCTCGTACTGCTCCGGGGTCACCCCCAGCGAGGCGTGCTTGTGGGCGATGCGGTTCAGCATCACGTCGGGCCGGGTGCCGGGGTGCTCGACCAGCGCGGTCGCGAACGCGGCGATGGAGCCGGCCAGTGCTCTGCGCTGGTCGCCGGAGGCCTGGTTGCCCCGGTTGAACAGGTCGCGCAGCAGTTCGGGGTGGGCATCGAAGAGCTTCTTGTAGAAGAGGTCGGCGATGTCACCGATGGCCGCGCCGACGGCGGGGAGGGTGGCACGGACGGTGGCGGTGGACCGGTCGGAGAGCATGAAGGAGGGGCTCCTCTGTTAATTGGTATTCGGAATGCATATTTTTGGGCGGAGTGTCGCCCACCCGGGGGTCCGGGCGGGCGGCGGGCCGGACCCGGCTCAGTCCGGTGGCGGTCCGCTGCCGATGCCGAGCAGCAGAGGGCCGGTGGGGGAGGCGACGAGATCGGTGACGGTGATCGGGTCGAGCGAGGCGTAGAAGGCGTCCTGGGCCCGCCGTAGGGCGCCGCGCAGCCGGCAGTCGGAGCGCAGCGGGCAGGGGGTGTCGCCCTCGCACTCCACGACGTCGCCCCCGCCCTCCAGCTCCCGTACGAGAGCGCCGATCGAGGCGGTGTGCCCGGCCGTGGTGAGGGTGAGTCCGCCGCCCCGGCCGCGGCGGGCGTCGAGCAGGCCCAGGTGCTGGAGGCGGGCGACGACCTTGGCCGCGTGCGTGTAGGGCACCCGCATGGTGTCCGCCACCTCGCGCGTGGTGGGCGGGTCCGCGCCCTCCGCGACCGCCAGCCGCATGAGCACGCGGAGCGCCACATCGGTGAATCTGGTCAGCCGCATGGCTCGATCCTAGATAATTGGTATCTGCGATGCAACTTTCACGGTCCGCGGGGCGACGAGGGGCAACGTGCCCCACCTGAGGGCTGATTAGTCACACTCTTTTGTGTAATGGCGGGCCGCGTCCTCCTGCTGAAAGGCTTCTCCAGCACGTCAGCCCAAGATCGAAAGGACGTCAGATGTCCGTTGGTGAAGAGGTTCGCGACACGCAGGCGCCGCCGCAGCAGAGTCTGGGGACGGCAGCTGCGCGGAACCTCGCGACGACCACCAAATCCGCGCCGCAGATGCAGGAGATCACCTCACGGTGGCTGCTGAAGATGCTGCCGTGGGTGCAGGTACAGGGCGGTACGTACCGGGTGAACCGTCGGCTCAGCTATTCGGTCGGTGACGGCCGGGTGACGTTCGTCCAGACCGGGGACCGGGTGGCCGTGATCCCCGCCGAGCTGGGGGAACTGCCCGCTCTGCGCAACTTCGAGGACGAGGAGGTCCTCAACGAGCTCGCCCGCAGGTGCGAGCAGCGGGACGTGGCCGCGGGGGAGGTGCTCGCCGCATCGGGGGACGCGGCGGACCGGGTCTTCCTGCTGGCGCACGGCAAGGTCGAGAAGATCGGTGTCGGTCTCTACGGGGACGAGACGGAGCTCGGAGTCCTCGCCGACGGCGCGTACTTCGGCGACCAGAGCCTGGGCGACGGTGACGCCGTCTGGGAGTACACCGCCCGCGCCCTCACGGCGTGCACGCTGCTGACGCTCAGCCGTGCGGACGTGCTCAACCTGGCGGAGCGGGCCGACTCGCTCCGCGCCCACCTCGCCGGTCTCCTCGCGATCCCGCATCAGCGGACCAACCGGTACGGCGAGGCGGAGATCGATCTCTCCGCCGGACACGTCGGCGAGGCCGTGGTCCCGCACACCTTCGTCGACTACGACGCCGCACCCCGCGAGTACGAACTGAGCGTCGCGCAGACGGTGCTCAAGGTGCACAGCAGGGTCGCCGACCTCTACAACCAGCCGATGAACCAGACCGAGCAGCAGTTGCGGCTCACGGTCGAGGCGCTGCGCGAGCGCCAGGAGCACGAGCTCATCAACAACCGCGAGTTCGGCCTCCTCAACAACTGCGACTACAGCCAGCGGCTCCAGCCGCACGACGGGGTGCCCAGCCCCGACGACATGGACGAGCTGCTCTCGCGCCGGCGCGGATCGAAGCTCTTCCTCGCCCACCCGCGCGCCATCGCCGCCTTCGGCCGCGAGTGCAACCGGCGCGGACTGGTCCCGGAGAGCGTGGACATCGGCGGCCACCACGTGCCGGCCTGGCGCGGGGTGCCGATCTTCCCGTCCAACAAGATCCCGGTCACCGACGCCCGCACCACCTCCATCATCTGCATGAGGACCGGTGAGGCCGAACAGGGCGTGATCGGCCTCCAGCAGACCGGCATCCCGGACGAGATCGAGCCGAGCCTCTCGGTCCGCTTCATGGGCATCGACGAGCAGGCGATCATCTCCTACCTCGTGACCGCGTACTACTCCGCCGCCATCCTGGTGCCGGACGCCCTCGGCGTACTGGAGAACGTCGAGGTGAGCCGCTGGCGCTGACCCCGTGTCACCCCCGGGGGGCCGGTCGGCCGACACCGGCCGGCCCCCCGGGGCCCCGCCCCACCGCACCGCCCCCAGGGAGTGACCGTGACCATGACCAGTACGGACGCAGCGACGGAAGGGCACGAGGCCTCGGCGCTGCTGGAACGCACCCGCGCGGTCGTCGACCCGCATCTGCGATCGGCCGTGGAATCGCTGCCCGGTGGCATACGCCGGATCGCGATGTACCACTTCGGCTGGGAGAACGCCGATGGAACCCCCGCCGCCGGACAGGCGGGCAAGGCCATCCGGCCGGCGCTCGTGCTGGCCGCCGCGCGGGCGCTGGGCGGCGATCCGGAACGCGCCGTGCGCGCCGCCGTCGCCGTCGAGCTGGCGCACAACTTCACCCTCCTCCACGACGACGTCATCGACGAGGACACCACCCGCAGACACCGGCCCACCGCCTGGGCCGTCTTCGGTGTCCCGGACGCGATCATCACCGGCGACGCCATGCTGGCCCTCGCCCAGCGGCTGCTGGCCGAGGACGCCCACCCGGCCGCCGCGCGGGCCGCCGCCCGCCTCTCCTCCTGCGTCATCGAGCTGTGCGCGGGCCAGCAGGCCGACTGCGCCTTCGAGGAGCGCGGACCGGACGAGGTCACGCTGGACGAATGCCTGACCATGGCGACCGCCAAGACCGGCGCCCTGCTCGGCTGCGCCTGCGCGCTCGGCGCCCTGTACGCCGGGGCGGAGGACCGGGTGGTCCGCGCCCTGGACGGCTTCGGGCGGGAGGCCGGCCTCTCGTTCCAGCTCATCGACGACCTGATCGGCATCTGGGGCGACCCGGCCCGCACCGGCAAGCCTGTCGGCGCGGACCTGGCCGCCCACAAGAAGTCGCTGCCCGTGGTGGCGGCCCTGACCTCCGGCACTCCGGCCGCCGCCGAGCTCGCCGCCCTCTACCGGGGGCCCATGTCCACCTCCGACGAGGTGGACCGCGCGGCCGACGCCGTGGACCGGGCCGGCGGCCGGGACTGGGCCCAGGTCTGCGCGGCCGACCGGATGGCTCGGGCGGTCCACCACCTCTCCCGGGCGGTCCCCGACCCCGACGCCGCCGGTGATCTGCTGGACCTGGCCGAATTCGTCACCCGCCGCACCAGCTGACCGGGCCGTCCCGGCCGGCTCGGGCCTCCCAACTCTAGTATTCCGGAGGTCTGTCGAGAGTCGAGAGCAGCGGGCGAAGGGGCGGAAGCCGGTCATGGGCATACGGATACAGCAGGCGGGCCGAGGCGACAGGGAACGGGTCGTAGCGGTCCTGGAGGAGGCCTTCCACCACGACCCGGTCAGCAGCTGGGTCTTCCCCGACGAGGCGCACCGGCGGGCGGTCCACGGCACGTTCCTCGGCGTCTTCGTCGACATCACCCTCGCCGAAGGCCGTATCGACGTGGCGGACGACGGTGCGGCGGTGGCCCTGTGGCTGCCGGTGCCCGCCGGTGCGCCGGAGGGGGAGGACCCCACGCCCGCCCTGATGCGGCGGACCGCCGACCCCGACAACGAGCGGTGCGAGCTGGTCGGGAGGCTGACCGGGAAGGTGCACCCGCACGACCGCGCCCACTCCTACCTGCTCATGGTCGGGGTCTCCCCGCACCGCCAGGGCCAGGGCGTCGGGGCCGAGCTCATCCGGGCGGAGCTGGAGCGCTGTGACCGTGACGGCGTACCCGCCTACCTGGAGGCGAGCAGCGCCCGCAGCCGTACGCTCTACGAACGGCTCGGCTTCCGCTTCCTGGGGCGCACGGTCGAGCTGCCGGACGGCCCGTCCATGTGGCCCATGTGGCGTGAGCCGCAAGCGGGTTGACCCGTCGGCGGAGGGGGAGGGCGGCACGGGGCCCGTACCGGGCAGCGGCTACAGTCCCTGCTCATGACAGATGAGTCGTGGGCCGGCTGGTACCGGGACCGGGCCGGTTCCGATGCGGTCGTCCTCACCACGGACGGACAGCAGCTCCGGATCCGGATCAGAGGGGTCGACTTCGAGGGCGAGAGCTTCGACGACCTGGCACCTGTCTCGGGCATGCCTCCGGAGAGCGGGATGTTCGCCCTCGCGGACGGCGCGCTCACCGACTGCGTACTGGAGTGGGACCTCCCGCTGCCCGTCCTCGTCGAAGGCACCCTGCGTCAGGCCACCCTCGCCTGCCTGCTCTCCCTGCGCCGGGTCGACCCGGACCTCTACCTCACCCTCCACCTGGACGGCGCGGCCTACGAATCCGCCCGCGCCGAGCGGGACTTCGCCGCCGCGCTGAGCGCGATACAGCGCATCCTCCCGGACGGCATCCGGCTCCAGACCTGCGTCGCCTGCGCCTTCTCCGACTACTTCCCGGCCCCCGGCCGCGGCCTCTCCGGCGGCCTCGCCTGCTTCCGCGGCGCCAAGGACGCCTACCGGGACGCGGAGGGCGAGGACGCGGTGCTGGACCTGTGGGATCGGCGGACCGGCTTCGTCCAGGAGATCTGGAGCTGCGAGGAGTTCGAGGCGCGCCCGGACCGGGGCGCCGGAACCGGCCACCGGGGGGCCTTCCCCCTGGAACCCCTGGGGTCCCCGGAGCCGGCCGAAGCGGTGGCTCCCGCGGCTCCCGCGGCTCCCGCGGCTCCCGCGGCTCCCGCGGCTCCCGCGGCTCCCGTGGCTCCCGTGGAGCGCTTGGAACCCCTGGGATCCCTCGAACCCGCCGGCCCCTTGGGGCCCCTGGAACCCGCCTGACGTCACACCGCTCCTGACGGACGCCCCCCTCTGCCCCGTACCGCGATTCCGGTACGGGGCAGAGCCGTTCCCGGCCCCGGAGAGCGTGCGGGCCCTGCCGGCGCCACCCCATTGCGATAGCTCTAGTTGTTCTACTAGCATGCGAACAACGGAGGTATTCATGACACGCAAGAACCTTGGCCGTGCCACGCTCGCGGCCCTGCCCTTTGTCCTCGCCCTTCTCATCGACCTGATCCTCTTCATCGCCCTCAAGGACCGCCTTCCCACCCGCCTGGCCAGCCACTTCGACCTCTCCGGAGACGTGAACGGCTACGTCGACCGGAACACCTACGTCCTCCTCACCGCCCCGGTGATGCCCATGCTCGGCGCCATGTGGGCCCTCATGGCGGTCAGCGGGAAGATCTACGGACGCGCTCACCGATGGTTCATCGGTGGCGGCTGGGCCGTCGCGGCCTTCCTCCAGTACGTGCTGGGCGCCGCCCTGATCGTCAACCTGGACGTCCCGGACGGAGGCGCGGTCGACGGCTTCCCGTTCTGGCACCTGGCCGTGGCCTTCGGGGCGGCGGTCCTCGCCGGAGGGGTCGGACTGCTGCTGGCCCGGCTGGTTCCGGCGCCGGAGGACCCCGACGCCGGGAGGAACCCCGACGACCGCGAGCGGATCGTGCTCGCCGAGGGCGAGGTGGCCGGCTGGGCGCGTACCACCGGCGCCTGGTGGCTGCCGCTGAGCGCCGTGGTGGTCGGGGGCCTCGGCCTGGGGCTCGGCTACGGGGTCAGCTGGTTCGTCGGCGCCCCTCTGTTGCTCCTCGCCCTGCTGGTGCTCACCTTCAGCCGGGCCCACGTCACCGTGGACCGGCGCGGCCTCACCGTCTCCGGCCTGCTGCCCTGGCCCCGGGTCCAGGTCCCGTTGGAGCGCATCGAGGCGGCGGACAGCCGGCAGGTCAACGCGGTCGCGGAGTTCGGCGGCTACGGCTACCGCATCCGCCCCCACCGCACCGGCTTCATCGTCCGCTCGGGCGAGGCCATCGTCGCCCGGCAGACGGGCGGACGCGAGTTCGCGGTCACCGTCGAGGACTCCACGACCGGCGCGGCCCTGCTCAACACCCTCGTCGACCGGGACCGGGCGGGGCGCTGACCATGCTCTTCCGGGTCGACCCCACCTCCACCGTGCCGCTCGGCGACCAGATCGCGGCCTCGGTGCGCCGCGCGGTCGCCGACGGCGCGGTGACCCCGGGCGAGCGGCTCCCCGCCGCCCGGGTGCTCGCCGACTCCCTCGGGGTGAACGTCCACACGGTGCTGCGCGGCTACCAGAGGCTGCGCGAGGAGGGGCTGATCGAGCTGCGCCGCGGCCGTGGCGCGGTGGTCACCGAGGGGGCCTCCCCCCGCCGGGCCCATCTGCTGGAGCGGGTCCGCGAGGTGGTCGCGGACGCCCGGGAGCTGGGCATGACGGAGGAGGAGCTGCTGACGCTGGTCCGCGCCGAACTGGGCACCTGAGGCCACCGGCGTACGACGGCGGCCGACGGTGTGCGACGGCGGCCGACGGGGGCCGACGGGGGTACCGGCGTACGGCTGGGGGCACCGGCGTACGACGGGGGCCGAGGCCGATGGAGTCCGGCGGGGACGGCAGAGGCCGGCGGGGCGGATCAAGCGCGGCAGAGACCGGCGGAGCCCGGCAGAGACCGCAGGGGCCGGCGGAAGCCGGTGGCCCGGCCGCACAGAAGGGCCGTTCCGCGTCCGGAACGGCCCTCTGCTCATGCGGGTGAGGCGTCATGCGGGTGAGGCGGTCGTACCGCCCGGGGTCAGGAGGCGGTGCCGGCCAGCGCGGCGGCGAAGCCGTTCTGCCAGAGGTAGTTCACCCGGGCCCGCTCGTTGGCGTCCGGCTGGGCGTTGGTGCACGACGGGCCGGGGCCACCGCCGGACATCAGCTGGCTGCACGGACCGGAGTAGGTGTCCGGCAGGCCGAGCACGTGCCCGGTCTCGTGGGTGGTGACGCGGGTCGAGTTGTACTGCTGGTTCTGCCGGTAGTCCAGGAAGATGAAGCCCCGGCCGTGCCCGTTGGTCGAGGCGTACGAACCGCGCGGGTCGTTGCCCTCGCGGTAGGTGAAGTCGGCGTTGGAGCCTTCCTGGAGCCGGACGTTGGTGACCGAGCTGTTCCAGATCCGGGTGCTGTTGGCTATCTGGGTGCGGAAGCTCGGGGCGGCGGCCGCGCTGTAGGTGACGGTCACGGCCTGGGTGCCCGGGTTGGCGGCCCGCTTCTCGGCGACCGACTTCATGACCGCGTCGAAGAACGCCCGGTTCGCGGCGGCGTTCTCCCCCGACCCGTTGTACGCGGCGATGGTGGCGGGGGTGGAGACGGTCGGGGCAGGAGCGGCGGAGACCGCGGGAGCCGTGCCCAGCGCGGCGACGAGGCCGAGACCGGCGATGGCGGAGGCGATGGCGGTCCTGAGGTGTCTCATGGGGGATTTCTCCTACTGTCCGGTGAACCCGCGCCGTGGGGGTTGTCCGCTGAACGGACGGGGCGCGGGGCGGTACGGGGAGAGTGTGGGGGAGCGGACGGCCGCCGGGGATGATGCCAACCGGGGATAGCGCGGCCCTATCCCCGCGCCGGCCACCCGCCCGGCGGGGGAGCGTCACCCTGTCATCCCTTCATGGCGCCCCGCCCAACACTCCCTGAATTAACGCCCTTTGGTGGGGTTGCGGACGCTGGTGCAGGGGGCGTGACCGGTCGTAGTCTCCGCTCCATGGAGCTTGAGGTGAGGCACCTCAGGGCGCTGTGCGCCATCGCCGACGCGGGCAGTCTGCACCAGGCGGCCCGTCGTCTCGGCGTCAGCCAGCCCTCCCTGACCACCCAGCTGCGGCGGATCGAGAACTCGCTCGGCGCCGAGCTGTTCCGCCGCGAACGCACCGGCTGCCGCCCCACCCCCCTGGGCCGGGCCGTCCTCAGCCGGGCCCGGCCCCTCGTCGACGGGATGAGCGCCCTGGTCGCCCACGCCCTGGCGGAGGCCGACGCCACCCGGTCCCGGGGCCCCCGGCTGCGTATCGGCTCCACCGCGAGCCGGGTCGTCGGGAGCTGGCTGCGCAGGCTGCGGGTCGCCCTGCCCGGTACGGAGATCTCCCTGCGGGTCGACGTCTCGGCCCACGCCCTCCTGCGCTCGGTCGAGGCGGGCCGGCTGGACGTGGCCTTCGTGCACGAGGTGGAGGGGAGCCCGCTGACCCTCCCCGGCGGCCTGGACCACCGCGTACTCGTCGACCGTGAACCGCAGTTCATCTCCCTGTCCCGGGACCATCCGGCCGCCCGCCGCCGCGTCGTGGAGCTGGGGGATCTGGCCGGGGACCGGTGGATGGTCGATCCGACGGTGGACGGCGAGTGGGACGGGGTACGCCGGGTGCTCGGCGCCGCCGGGCTGAACCCGCCGGTCCTGCACGGGGATTACCTCACCGCCGCCTCCCTCGTGGTGCTCGGCGAGGCGGTCGCGCCCTGCCAGCCCACGTCCGGGCCGCGCGACGACATGGCGATCCGCCCGCTGCGGGACGACCCGCTCGCCGTCCGGCTGCTCCTGGCCTCCCGGCCGGAGACGGACATCTCGGTGGCGTACGCGGAGCTGGAGGCGGCCTACCGGGAGGCGGCCCGGCGCTCCAGCGGCTACTACGAGTGGCTGCTGGAGCGCCGCAGCCCGCTGACCCGCACGCTCTGACGGCTTGGCAGCCTGACGGCTGTGACGGCCGTGTCTGACAGCTCTGACTGCTCTGACAGCCTGACGGCCGTGGCAGTCTGACGGCCGTGACGGCCCTGGCAGCTCTGACAGCCGTGGCAGGCAGCCTGACGGCCGTGACGGCCCTGGCCGCTGAGGCCCTCACGTTCCGAGGCCCCGAGAAGTTCCCCGTTCTGCCGGCAGCGTGCGGCGGTTCCCCGGGGCGGCCGGCACGGGCAGGCTCGGACCATGAGACTACTGATGCTGGGCGGTACGGAGTTCGTCGGACGGGCCGTCACCGAGGCCGCCCTGGAGCGGGACTGGCAGGTGACCGTCTTCCACCGCGGCCGCCACGCGCCGCCGCCGGGCGTACGTGTGCTGACGGGCGACCGTACGGGCGGGGGGCAGGGCCTCGGCGCGCTGGCCGCCCACGCGGGCGACTGGGACCTCGTGGTCGACACCTGGAGCGGGGCGCCCACCGCCGTACGGGAGGCGGCCCGCCTCCTGTCGGACCGGGCGGGCCACTACACGTACGTCTCCAGCCGTTCGGTCTACGCCTCCCCGGCGGCCGCCGGACTGGACGAGGACGGGCCGCTGGTGGCCGGCGCCTCGCCCGGGGAGGCGGGGGAGGACGTGCCGTACGACCGGGCCAAGCGCGGCGGCGAGCTGGCGGCCCTCGAAGCCTTCGGCGACCGGGCCCTGCTGGCACGGGCGGGGCTGATCGTCGGCCCCGGGGAGAACATCGGCCGCCTGCCCTGGTGGCTCACGCGGATCGCCCGCGGCGGCCCGGTGATCGCCCCCGGCCCGCCCGCCACGGAGCTCCAGTACGTCGACGTGCGCGACCTGGCGAGCTGGCTCCTGGACGCGGCGGAGGCCGGGCTGCACGGCCCGTACAACACGGTCAGCCGCCCCGGCCACACCACCATGGGCGCACTGCTCGACGCCTGTGTCCGGGCCACCGGCTCCGGCGCCGAGCTGCGCTGGACGGATCCGGACACCCTGCTGGCCGCCGGGGTCGAGCCGTGGACCGGGCTGCCGGTCTGGCTGCCGCGGGGCGAGCTGTACGACGCGGTGCACCGGGGCGGCCACGCCAAGGCCGAGGCCGCGGGGCTGCGCTGCCGCCCGGTCGGCGAGACCGTCGCCGACACGTGGTCCTGGCTGTGCGAGCGCGGCGGTACCGCGCCCCAGCGGCCGGACCGGCCGGCCGTCGGCCTCGATCCCCGGCTGGAGGAGCAGCTGCTGACGCTCTGAAACCTCCTGACGGGTCGACACCCTCCTATAGGCCGACGCATAGGGGTAAATCCGGCGTGTCATAAGAAATGCCTAGCATTAAAGATGCATATTGCGCGGCATGGAACAACAGGCGCGTAGGCGCGGCAACGCAATCCGGGCAGCAGTGACAGTGGCGACGGCCGCGGCGATGGTGGGCATGCTGGCCCCGGCCGTTGTCGCCGATCCGTTGCCGGGAGGGCTCGGCCCCTGCCTCGGCAGCGGGTGCCCCTCCGTGTGGAACGACCCGAACAACGGGCCGGTCCCCGGTTTCGACGAGAACATCAACATCTACGTGGGCGGGGACTTCCTGGTCAGGGAGGCCGCCGCCGAGGCCGAGGGGAAGATCGTCACCCTCGGCCGGTTCGACATGGACAAGCGGCCCGAGGCCTCGCAGATCTACAACGTCGGTGTGGCGGGCGTCGGTTCGCGGGTTCCGCCGCCGGACGGTTCCGACTACCTGTCGGTGGGCGGCGACGTCGTCATCGCCCCCGGCGAGCGCCTCCTCGCGGAGGAGGGCGAACACTCGGGCCGGGTCGCCTACGCGGGGAGTCTCACCGGCACGGTGAACCCGCTGACGGCCCCCCGCCCCGATCCGGAGGCCGTCACCCCGTTCGCGGGCCTGCGCCCGCAGCTCACCGAGGCCAGCCAGTGCTACGCGTACGAGGGGGACGAGCACCGCGCGACGACCGGCGGCTGGGAGAGGGTCGGTGACACGTTCACCTTCACCGGGGACGGCACCTCGGCGATCCAGATCTTCGACGTGGACGCGGACCTGGTCTCCTCGACGGGCGGCAACGCGGGCTTCACCTTCAACGGCATCCCCGACGGGGCGACCGTCCTGGTCAATGTGTACGGGGACGCCCGCACGGTCGCCACGTTCATGGGCACCCTCCCCAACCCCGGGCTCCGCGAGCATCTGCTGTGGAACTTCCCGGACGCGACGGACCTGACGCTGACCGGCCCGGCCCAGTTCCAGGGCAGCGTGCTGGTCGGGCAGCCCGCCAGCACGACCACGCTGACCATGAGCGGCACCAACGGCCGTTTCTATACGGCGGGTTCACTGACCCACACCTCGTCGGGCCCTTCGGGCGGCCAGGAGATCCACGCGTACCCGTTCGACGGCGACCTCCCGACCTGCGGCCCGGACCCGACGCCGACGCCTACGGATCCGACGCCGACTCCCACGGATCCGACGCCGACCCCGACCGACCCCACTCCCACCCCGACGGATCCGACGCCGACCCCGACCGACCCCACTCCCACCCCGACGGATCCGACGCCGACTCCCACCGACCCGACGCCGACTCCCACCGACCCGACCCCGACCCCGACTGACCCGACCCCGACCCCGACTGACCCCACTCCCACCCCCACTGACCCGACGCCGGGCCCGACTGAGCCCACGCCGGGCCCGACCGAGCCCACACCGGGCCCGACCGACCCCACACCGGGCCCGACCGACCCCACACCGGGCCCGACCGACCCCACGCCTGGCCCCACCGACAAGCCGACGGGGAAGCCGACCCCCTCGCCGTCCCACCCGGGTGAACTGCCCGACACCGGATCGCAGGGCGGCGAATGGATCATCGGCTCCATCGCGGCAGCGCTGGTGGCCGCCGGTGGAACGGTTCTCGTGGCCACACGCAAGGCACGCCGCCGCACCTACTAGCAGCGCCCGCCGGCGTGGTTCGATGACCGGACCGCTGCCGCACCTCACCGAAGCGCCCCTGGGGGAGGCGGCCCGCGGAAGGAGGACGTACGAGACGTCCACCCGCGGCCGCGTCCCCCAGGGGCGGGAGGAGGGCTTGGAGTTCCCGCACCTGTACGGAACGCTCCCGGTGGGGGCGGTCGTCGAGGTGCGGCCCTGGTACGGAGCACGACGAGAGGAAGACGGACCCCAGTGAACGGACACCTCATCGCGGTGACCGGAGCGAGCGGAGCGGTCGGCGGCCGGGTCGCCGAGCGGCTCGCCCGTGCCGGCGCCCCCGTACGGCTCCTCGGCCGCGACCCGGCGCGCCTGCCCGACCTGCCCGGCGCCGACCGGGCGCCCGCCGCCCCCTACGGGGACGGGGAGGCGATGCGCCGGGCCCTCGGCGGGGCGCACACCCTGTTCCTGGTCTCCGCGCACGAGAGCCCCGACCGGGTGCGCGAGCACATCACGGCGGTGGACGCGGCGGTGGCGGCGGGGGTGGAGCGGATCGTGTACGTGTCCTTCCAGGGCGCGGTGCCCGACGCCACGTTCACCTTCGCCCGCGACCACTGGCACACCGAGGCGCACATCCGCACGGCCGACGTGCGCCACACGTTCCTGCGGGACAACTGGTACCTGGCGGGGCTGCCCGCGATGACCGGCGCGGACGGGGTGCTGCGGGGCCCCGGCGGTGACGGCAGGGTCGCCGCCGTCGCCCACGAGGACATCGCGGACGCCGCGGTCTCCGTGCTGCTGGACGAGTCGGGCGCCCGCGACGGCCGGGGCTACGACCTCACCGGCCCCGAGGCGTTCACGCTCGCCGAGGCCGCCGAGGAGCTGAGCCGGGTCACCGGACGGTCCATCCACTACGTCCCCGAGACCGTCGAGGAGGCCTACGCCTCCCGGGCGGGACACGGGGCCGAGGAGTGGGAGGTGGCCGGCTGGGTCACCTCGTACGAGGCGATCGCCAAGGGCGAACTGGCCGCGGTCTCGGACGCGGTGCCCACGCTCACCGGCCACCCGGCCAAGAGCTTCGCGGAGTACCTCGCGGAGAACCGGGGCAGCTACCGCCACCTGCTGCCCGGCGTCTGAGCCGTACGCGGCACGCCCGGTTCACCGCCACGGGATGTGGCGCCACGGACTGCCCTCGCTCTCCGTCAGCAGACGGTGGGCGAGGACGCTCTGTTCGTAGAACGGGCCGTACTCCTCCTCGTCGAACCGGAGCACCCGCCCCAGCGCGTACCCCGCCGAGAACTCCTCCCACGACCGGTGGGCCGACTTGCTCAGCGCCCCGGCGTACACGATCGCCTGCTCGGCGTCGGCCGGGGCGCAGTAACGTGCCGACAGCCCCCAGCGCGCCAGGTTCACCGCCCGCCCGTAGTCGTACGCGACGGTGGTGCGCACCCGGCCGTCCGGCTCCAGCAGCCCGTCCGCGCGGAACCGGGCCTCGTAGCGCATGATCCGGCGTACGAGGTCCTCGATGCCCTTGACCGTGCCCGCGTCGGCCCCGAGGTCCTGGGCGTGGCCGGCGGCCGTCTCCCGCCACAGGTCGGCCGACGGCAGCTCGCCGAGCCCGGCCGCCAGCTGTTCGCGGGCGCGCAGCACGAAGTCCGGCTCCGGCGGGCTGTTGCGGGCGTCCAGGAGGGCATCCAGCTGCCTGCGCCACCCGGCGTGGTCGGTGATGCCCCAGGACTCGCGGAGTTGGTCGCGCTCGGTCAGGTACTCGCGGTAGACCGTGCCGACCTCGTTCCACGGCACCGCGCTCCCGATCGCCAGGTGCACCCCGCAGGCCAGCCCGTACGCCAGCGGCCCGTGCAGCGCACCGTGGCGCAGCGCGAGCAGCCGGTTCTCCTGGAGGCGGTCGTTCTCCGCGTACGCCCGCTGCCACAGCGCCCGCTCCGTCGGGGTCGCCGGCAGCAGCAACTGGCCGGGCGTCCCCACGTTCACCCCCAGGGACATCCCCGCCTCGGGCCAGCCGAACTCGGCGGCCCAGCGCAGCGAGACCCCGTGGAAGACCCAGTCCGGATGCCACGCGGGCAGCATGCCCCGGGTGAGTACGGGCCGGCAGACGAAACCCGACGGGTCGTGGTGCGCGCGCCAGGTGATGGTCTCCGGCTTCGCGTCCGCCTCGGCGCGCGGAGCCGGGATGTAGAGCTCGGCCCCGGCCAGCGCGGCCAGTTGGGCCCGTGCGTCGCCGCGCAGCGTCGCCTCGTGGAGGAACTGCTCGGTCTCGGCGGGCGGCACCCAGGTGGGCGGCAGGGCCGGCACGGCGGCCGGGGCAGCCGGGGGAGCGGTGGGGTGCGCCGGGGGCATCGGGGGGTTCGGATGCATCGGGTGGGTCGGGTTCATGACCAGGGGATGTTCCGGTAGGGGCTGGTGGGGTCCTCGGTGAGGATGCGGTGCTCGGCGAGCGACTGCCGGTACGTGGGCTCCGCCGCCTCCGGGCCGTCGTCCTCGGCCCGGTGGACCAGACGGGCCATGAGGTAGCCGAGGGAGAAGTCCGCCCATGACGCGTAAGACTCCCGGGCGAGTTCGCCGAGCCGCAGCACGTCCTGTTCGGCCTCCCGCGGATCGCCGTACCGGGCGCCGAGCGCGAGCCGTACGACGTTGACCGCCCGGCCGAGGTCGAAGGCGGCCAGCGTGTCGACGCGGCCGTCCGGGGCGAGCACGCCCTCGGCCCGGAGCCGGTCCTCGTACAGGGCGATGTGGTGCAGCGACCGTTCCGCCAGCGCCCGGTCGTCGGCGTCGCGCGTGGCGAAGGCGCGGGCCACCGCGTCGGACCACTCCTCACGCACCGGCGTACGCCCCAGCCGGGCGGTCAGGGTGTGCCGGGTGCGCAGGACGGTTTCCTGGACGCGTCCGACCAGCTGGTTCTTCATCAGCGAGGCGAGCCGGTCGCGGTACTCGGCGCGGTGCGGGATGCCCCACGGGCTGCGCAGCCGGGCCCGGTCGGTGGCGTAGTCCTCGTAGGCGGCGCCGAGACGGTTCCAGACGAGGCCGTTGGTGACGGCCAGGTGGGCGCCGAGGGCCAGCCCGTGCGCGAGCGGGCCGTACAGGGGCCCGCCGTTGTCGGTGAGCAGGACACCGTGCTCGTGCCCGCCGGAGTGCTCGTCGGCCTTCAACCAGGCCTTGAGGCGCTTGGGCCGGGCGTCGACCGTCACCGCGTACGGGGTGCCGTGGTTCACCGCGAGCCGGCGCACGTCGTAGGGCCAGGTCCGGGCCAGCTCGCCGAGGCTCACCGCGCGGAAGACCCACTCCGGGTGCCAGGGCGGCAGCATCCCCGGGGTCAGCACCGGGACGCAGGTCCGCCGGGTCGCCTCGTCGCGGATCGTGGGCAGCGGGGCCGTCCAGCCGGGGATGTCCGCGTGCAGCCGGGCGACGAGCACGTACAGCCGGGTCCGCGCCAGCACCTCCACCACCGCGTCGGCGTCCCCGCCGGTGACCGCCGCCGACAGCGCGCGCTCGATCCCGGTGGGCGGCACGGTGCCCGGACACGCGTGCGCGGGCGCCACCGCCCCGCTGCCCTCTGTTCCTGTCCCGTTCCCCGTGGTCACGGTGCGATCCTACGAAACGGGCCCCGCGCCGGACCTGGGCGGTCGGGGCCCGGCCGGCTCGGGCCCGGAAGAGTACGGCCGGCTCGGGCCCGGGTGGTCAGAGCCCGCCCGGCCGTACCAGCCCCGACTCGTAGGCGAACACCGCCGCCTGGGTCCGGTCGCGGACGCCCAACTTGACCAGGATGCGGCCCACATGGGTCTTCACCGTCTGCTCCGCGAGGACCAGCCGCCCGGCGATCTCCGCGTTCGACAGACCGGCCGCGATCAGCGACAGCACCTCCGTCTCCCGCTCCGTCAGATCGCCGATCCGCTCCTTCAGGGGCACGCGCGGGGCCCCGGCCGTCCGGGAGAACTCCACGATCAGCCGCTTGGTGATGTTGGGGGAGAGCAGCGCGTCGCCCGCCGCCACCACCCGTACGGCGTGGGCGAGTTCGTCGGCCGAGGCGTCCTTCAGCAGGAAGCCGGACGCGCCCGCGCGCAGCGCCTCGTACACGTACTCGTCGAGGTCGAAGGTGGTCAGCACGAGCACCTTCGCCGTGGAGCCCTCGCGCGCGGTGATCCGGCGGGTCGCCTCGATGCCGCCCAGCTCCGGCATCCGGATGTCCATCAGCACGACGTCCGGGTCGAGTCGGTCGGCCTGGGCGACGGCGTCGAGACCGTTGACGGCCTGCCCGACGACCTCGATGTCCGGCTCGGCGTTCAGCAGGACGGTGAAGCCCTGGCGGACCATCACCTGGTCGTCGGCGATCACTGCGCGGATGGGCGGCGGCGTCATGGGGCGTCCTCGGTCGTGGCGGCGGGTGTGCGCATGGTGGGCAGGATGGCGGTGACTTCCCAACCACCCGCGGGGGTGGGGCCGGTGATCAGGTCGCCACCGAGCATCGTGGTGCGCTCGCGCATCCCGAGCAGTCCGTGCCGGACCCCGGGGGACAGGGGAGAGGGGCGGAGCGGCGCGGTATTGATGACGCGGACGGACAGGGCGGCGGCCTGATGGCCGATCTCCACCCGGGCGCTCGCCCCGGGGGCGTGCCGCATCACGTTGCTCAGCGCCTCCTGCACGATGCGGTACGCCGACAGCTCGATGCCCGGCGGCAGGGGGCGCGGCTCGCCGGTGGTGGAGAGGGTGACCGCCAGACCGGCGGAGCGCACGGAGGCGATGAGGCCGCCGAGCCGGTCGAGGCTGGGCTGCGGGGTGTGCCGGGCGTTCTGAGCGGGTGCCTCCTCCGAGCGCAGGACGCCCAGGACCCGCCGGAGTTCGGCGAGGGCCTCCAGGGCGCTTTCGCGGATGCCCGTGAGGTTCTCCCTCAGCTCGTCGGAGGGGTCCTTCACCAGGTGCGGGGCCACCTGTGCCTGGATGGAGATCACCGACATGTGGTGGGCCACCACGTCGTGCAGCTCGCGGGCGATCCGGTGGCGCTCCTCCAGCAGGGTGCGCCGGGCCCGCTCCTCGGCGGTCAGCTCGGCCTGGACGACGAGGTCGTTGCGGGCCAGGCGCACGCTGCGCAGCGCGGTGCCGAGGACCAGTGCCGTGACGAACACGAGCGCGCAGACGAGGGTGTTGATGTGGGGCAGCCGAGGTGTGTACAGGGCCAGGAACAGCGCCGCCCCCATCGTGATCAGCAGCGCGGCCACCGCGCGACGGGGCCGGACCCGCAGCGCCAGCAGGAACAGGGCGCCGCCCTGCAACGCCAACCCCGCGTAGGGAGACGGGTACAGCATCTCCGGAGGCAGGGGGAAGGAGGCAGGGATCCACGGGTACGGAGCCTCCGAGGGCGCGGTGGCCGCGGTGGCCAGCACGGTCACGACCGACAGCGCGGTCGCGATCCACCACGCCCCCACCGGGCGGATCATCCCGGCCACCAGCGCCGCGGACTGCGCCCCGGCGGCCAGCACCGCGAACAGATGGACCTGGCTTCCGTGAGAGACGAGTTCCTGGGTACGGACCACCGCGACGGCGACCGCCGAGATCACCAGCAGGACCAGCAACGCCGGCCGCCACACCGGGGCGCCGGGCTCTCCCATACGCGGCACCCGGTCGGCGGGCGCCGCCCACAGGTCCTCGTACAGGACGCGAGACGCCCGCCGTACGGCGTCCCGCAGCCGCGCGACCCCCGAAACCTTCACGTCCCCTACCGCCCCTTCCGTCCCGCCCGCGCTCAGACTAGGCACGCCGCACCTCCTGCTTCCGCTCGGGGAAGGACTCCCGTACGAGGAGGGGCGGCCTGGCCGCTCTCCGTCCGCCCTGTTCGTACGCGTGGAACGCCGCCCCGCACACCAGCAGGACCAGCGCGAACACCGGCAGCCACAACAGTCGCGCGGCCACCCAGCCGGCCCCGTCCGGCACGGTGTGCAGCCCCGGCAGCGGCCCCTCCGCGAGCAGCGACGCGCTCATCGTCACGACGATCATCGCCGTCTGGTGCCAGAGGAAGACGGTCATCGCCGCCAGGTTCACCACCGCCACCACCGCCCAGGCCGCAGGTCTGCGCAGCGCCCGGCGCAGCGGCCCGAGCAGCAGCAGGGCCGCCCCGCACTGCGCCAGCCCGAAGGCCACGGCGGCCAGGCTCGGCGGGTCCAGGTTCGAGATCCGGCCGCCCGGCACACCGACCATGGAGGCCGGATACCCGGCCCCCACCACGAGCGCGCCGGCCGCCGCGGCCCCGCCGAGCAGCAGGGCCCAACGGTTCCTGAGGCCACGCAGCCCGCCCCGGGCGACCAGCGCCCCCAGGCAGTAGGGCACCAGCCACCCGGCGATCACGTTGACCCACCCCAGCTCCCGCGGACCGCCGAGGCCGAACCGTACAAGGTCGACGTGGAGCACCACGGCGAGCGGCCACAGCGGGTGGAGCCGGGCCACCAGCGGGGTCAGCGCGGTCAGCACGGCGAAGACCAGCAGGAACCAGAGCGGCGACCACACCAGTTTGGCCAGTGCGAGCACCGTGGGCTCACCGACCCCCGAGGCGAGCATCGCGCCCGCCGCGAGCGACCACACCACGAGCACCGCCGCCACCGGCCGGAACAGCCGCGTCAGCCGGCCGCCCACCCACCGCCCGTACGCCACACCCCGCTCCCGCGCCGAGGCCCAACTCCTGGCCGCCACCACCCCGCCCACCAGGAAGAACACCGAGAGGGTCTGGAACACCCAGGAGACCGGGGCAAGTTGGGGCACGTACGTCAGCGGGCTCGCCGTCCGTACGGTGCCGCTGTCGGCGACCAGCGCGGTCACCAGCCAGTGCCCGCCCACCACGCCCAGGATGGCCAGGGCGCGCAAGGCGTCCACGGCCCGGTCCCGGCCGGGCGGGGTGGCGGCCTCGACGCGCGCGACGAGACCACGGGACAGCTCACGCACGGGGAGCCTCCAGGGGTGCGCGGCCGGAGGCTATCCGCCCGAGGTTCACCAGGGACCGCGACCCCGGCAGCAGGTAGTCGCTGTGGCCCCCGCCGCCCGCGTCGAACACCTCGGCCCCGAACCGGTCCGCCACCGGATCGGTCCAGAACCCCACGGCCCCGACGAACGGCACCCGCACCCGCACATGGGGCACCCGCGCGATCCAGTCGTCCCCGCCGCGGCCGGCCCACACCCGGGCCTCGGTGCGCAGGGACCCCACGTCCCGGACACCGGTGCCGGGGCTCCCGTAGAGGACGACGGCGTCGGCGGCGGTCCCCGAGGCGACCCGGGCGCAGATCACCGAACCGTAGGAGTGACAGAGCAGCGTGATCCGGGCACCCGGCAGCGCGGCGGCCAGCCGGTCCACCAGCGCCCGCAGCCCCGGCGCGGCCTCGACGGCCCGCGCATCGGTCATCGAGGCCGGGCCCAGGGTGGCGGGCGGGCGGTACCCGAGCCAGGCGACGACCGCCCCGCCCTGCCCCAACTCCCCTCGCAGGGCCACCGCCCCGCGCCGGAGCCGCCCGTACGCGTCGAGCCCGACACCGGCCCCCGGCACCAGCACCGCGATGCGCCGAGCCGCCGACAGCTCCCCGACGACCTCCACGCTCCGCCCGCCGTCGCGCCCGTCGAACGAGAGGAACTGCCGCCCCGGCGCGGCCATCGCCCGCAGGGAGGCCGCCCGCTTGAGGTCGCCGTGCCCGTACGCCGCCCGCTCGGCGGCCAGGATGTCCCGCCGGCCGACCCCGTACCGCTCCTCCAGCGCCGCCGCGCTCGCGTCCCGCAACGGCCCGAGCGCGGTCGGCGCGGGGGCGGGCACGGCGGCGGGCCGGGCGGCCCCGGACACCGGAACGGCCACCGAGAACGTGACGAGGGCGGCGAGCAGGGTGCGGCGCAGACGGCGTCTGCGCAGGCGGTCCGCCATGGGGTGGAGTTCCTTCCGTACCAGGGGTTTTACCTGTTTCCGGTACAGAAGTTACGGAGGCGGCGGGGTAGTCGGCGTCCCGCTGGGGAGGGCACCTGCGGGGTGGCTCTCAGGTATGACGCCGCGTACGCGCAACGGCGTCAGCTCCGCCCGGTGTGGTCCAGGACCGCTTCGGCGAGCGGGACGTGCACCTCGCGGGGGAGCGCGTGCCCCATGCTCGGGATCTCGACGAGCCGCGCCCCTCGGACCGCCTGGGCGATGTGGTGGGCGTGGGGCGGCGGATGGACGGGTTCGGCGGGCGCGGCGACGACGAAGCGTTGCATGAGGGTCCTCGCTGTTCAGCAAGTGAGAGACGAGACGTATCGTATCGTCAACATCTCGCAGTAACGCGTGAGCCGCTCAGCCACTCGTCCGCTCGGAGAAGAATGAAGGGAACGGGGCACCCAGAGCCCGAACCGGGCAACCGGACCTCCCCGGTCGCCCGGCTGGTGCGCGGGGCCGACGGAACCGGGTAACGTCTTTGCCATGTTCTTCCAGACGCCGATTCACGACTGAGAGCGTGATGGGCCCCCGCCGACGCCCTTCGACGTCGCCGCCCGTCCCCCACCGATGAATCCGTAGATCACTTCACATCATTACCGGGAGAACCCATGACCGTGAGCAAGAACATCAACAACCCCGTGGGCCAGGGCGGCGGCCAGCGCAAGAAGCTGTCCCGCGCCGAACGGCAGAACAACGGCCCGCACCGCAACCTCGACCGCCAGGGCGCAGCCGCCCAGAAGGCAGAGCTGGTGCGCAAGATGCGCGAGAAGGCCGGTGCGGCCGGGAGCACCGGGCAGACGGGCGACGACACCGCGCAGAGCTGACTCACCGCCGCCGCACCCGGCGTCAGGTGCCTCCCGTCGGTAGACCGCGACCAGCAGGGCCACGCCGACGTCTCGCAAACGGCCTTGAACGGCCTTGAACGACCGAAGTGCCCAGCCGCGCGAAGCGGCTGGGCACTTTGTTCACCCGTCTGACCTGCGGCCAAAGCCGCGAAGGGACGGGCGAATGATCAAGCCTTCTTGGTCTCCAAGTAATGGGCCGGGTCGGCGACCTGCGGGGGTCTTCCCCGCGGATCGCTGACCTGGCCTTTTGCTGTTGGCCAGCGATGGGGTGCGACGGTCCCGATCGGGTGTCCTGCGGACTGTGTGCGGACTGCCGAGTGCTAGGCGCGGCTCAGAAGAGTGGGATGCCGAGGCTTGCCGATACCAACTGCGCAACCCCTGTCCAGCCGAGGGCGGGTAGGTTGGCCCTGGCACTCTGCAGCAGTATCTCCGCGAGTTGGCGAACCCGACCGGGCTCAGGCGCGGCTGTGACGAGCTCCGCCTGCAGAGCCTCCACGTCGGCGACGACCATGGCTCGGGCCTCCTCCGGCACGTCCGCGGAATGCGCGGCAGCCAGAACCTCGCGCGCGAACTGAGTGAGCTGCTGGGGGTCATAGCCGAAGGTGTTGTTCTGGGTGTTCTCCTGGCCCATCTGGGGCGCGCCGCCGTTAACGGTGATGTTCCACTCGTTGTGGATCCTGGGCTGTCGCTGATCGTTCAAAAAGTTCCTCACAGAGATGGGATCTTTGAACCCGCACTCGATGCCAAGGGTGGTCAGGGTGATGGCACGAACTGTTTGAGGTGACTGGGAATCAACCGTCACGATCCCGTTCGCCTCTAGGTAATCGACGGCCCGGAAGACTTCGGCAACCTCCAGAATTTCGTCCAGAACGGCCATGCGCACGGAGAGCAGAAAGCCCATCAACTCCAGTCGACTTGTTGGGTAGCTCTCCATGGCGGCTGTGACAAGTCCGTTGATGGCATGTTCGAGCCTTATGCGGGGGTTGTCGCGGTCTGCAATGAGCCGCTCAGCCTCAGCCACTCCGCGTGCAGTGAGCGAGCAGGACGTTCCAGAGGCACAGAGCTCGGTGTTGTGCACCATGCCCGTGCCCCTGAGGTAGTCGATGAGGGTGATCAGGTGGTCATCGCCAGGGGGATACCAAAAGGGCTCCGCGTCCACCAGGGCTTGGGTGTCGCTGTTGGACTCCCTGCGCAGCCAGACCAGGAGCAGATCCGCCTCTGTCTCGATCGTCACAGAAGGATGCTAGTACGCGGGTTGATGTTACGGATCGCTGATGATTACGCGGTCGACTCGGTTGCCGAGCGTAGATGGCGAATGGACCGCATTTGGCGCTCTAGCGCCAGTCGTTGAGCGAGACCTGCGGGCCCCCCGCGAGGTAGCGATGGAGCGCGCTGTCGGTGGTCTCTACGAAGTTCTCGGGGATGGCGTCGGCGTCGACCCAGCGGACCTGGGAGTGCTTGCGGGGTTCGCGGTTTTCGGGTTCGCCGGTCCATTCGTGGGTGGCGAAGACGACCGTGAGGAAGCCGTTGGGGGCTTCGACGCCCCAGGCGCCGTGAATGATGTGGGCGACCTTGAGGGACTCCGGCTTCACCGTGAGGCCGGTCTCCTCGTAGAGCTCGCGGACTGCCGTCTCGGTGATGGGCTCGCCCGGTTCGCTCTTGCCGACGGGCAGGTCCCACATCCCCTGGGCGAACTTCGCGTTCTCGCTGCGCTGGAGGAGTACGACGCGGTTGGTGGCATTGTCGTGGACGATGACGGCCGCGACCAGCAGGGTCATCGATTCGAGCGCCGGCTTGAGGGCTGGGGGGCGGTTGTCGGTCTGCTGAGCCACGGGGTTCCCTTCGTCGGGCAGGTTGTTGGGCATGTTAGGCGAGGGCCTCGCGGGCTCGGCGGGCGAGATCTGCGGCTCCAGGGACGCGGCGGCGCTGGTAGATCGCGAGGGTGGAGCGGATCGAGGTGATCGCCTTGCGGGTTCGGTCGGAGGTCATGCCCTCCATGAGGAGCAGGGCCTGGGTCCAGGCGGTGACGGCTTCGTCGGCGCGGGCCTGAGCAGCGAGACTGTCGCCGAGGTCGGCGTAGGTGAGGGCGTGGACGCGCTTGTACTTCTCCGGGTCCCAGCGGGTGAGCGCGTCGCGGTGCTGCTGTTCCGTACCGATGTGGTCGGCGAGGTCGGTCAAGGTGCGTGCGGTGTGGCTGGCCACGGTGCCGGCGGCAGGGCCGCTGACGCGGGAGAAGCTGGGCTGGGGACCGTCCTCGCGCAGGAGAGCGTCTTCGGCGGCGAGGAGAGCACGAGTGGCCAACGGGTTCTCGCCTACGGCTGCATAAGCGCGGGCGTGCGTGATGTGGAGGAGCGCTTCCGTCTGGCCGTCTACGTGGCCGAGGCCGCGGGCGAGGGCGCCTTTGACGAGGTCCACGCAGTGGTGGGGTTGCTTGAGGCTGAGGGACTGGTGGGCGAGGGTGCGCATCATCCAGGCGGCGTGGCCGTGGGGGTCGGCTTCGCAGGCGAGTTGGTAGCCGACCTGGTAGTAGCGCTGGGCGGCGCCTTCGTGGCCGAGGTCGTGGTGCTTCCACCCTGCGAGGTAGGCGAGTTCGGCGACGGCGCCGAAGGCGGCCTGGCGTAAGGCTTCTGTGGGGAAGCGGCCGCGCAGCATGGGGGCTGCTGTGTCGGCGAGGTAGGCGGTGACTGTGGTGAGGCCGTGGCCACCGCCGAGGCGTTCGTCGGCGGCGCTGAAGGCTGCCGTGATCTGTCGTACGACGTCGATGTCGCCGCTGCCGACGACGGAGCGGGCGGCGCGGGCACGAAGCATACGCGAGGTGGCCTCGTGGTCGTGCAGCAGCGGCATAGCCACGCCGGCCGTGGTGAACGCGGCGATGGCGAGGAAGCGGCGGCGCTCGACGTCCGCGCGGCCGAGGTCGGTGACCGCGGTGACGGGGTCGGTGTCCGGTGGCGACTCCGTGTCGGGTGAGTGGAGGCCGAGCTCGGTTCGGGTGACGACGCGGCCCAGACGCCGGGAGAGGGCTTCGGCGAGGTACTGGCCTGCCTGGCCGGATGGTGTGCGGGCACCGCCCACCCAGTGGGAGATGGCCGACTTGTTGGTCTGGAGTAGTTCGCCGTTCTCGGCGGCGATGCGGCGTACGTCCTTGGCGAGTGCCTCGTACGTGCACCCGGTGGCGTTGATCGTGTCGCGCAGGCGGGAGTTGGCGCTGGTCGGTGTCGGCACGATCGCCTCCGCTCCGGATCCGTAAACGGTGTATACCGCTTGGCCTCGGTCACACCGTACCCACTCTGCGTAGCGGGCGGTTCACTTATCGACAGCCGCCCGACTCACGGCATCGCGGGCTAGGCGGCTCCCAAGTTCCGTACGCCCCAACAGGTTCGGGCATTTCTATGCCTTGGCCCGGACGATCAGAGACGGAGAAACGGTGACCACCATCGACACCGCGACCATCACGGTCGAGTTGCCCGACGCCTTCGACCCGCGCTGGAATCGCCTGCCCGGCATCCAGGTGGACGGCCGGCGTATCACCATCGACCCGGCCGAGTATTTCTCCGCTTCGAGTCCAGCACCTGGCTCGTCACCGACTGGGACTTGGTGAAGGCCCAACTCCTGGACGTGGACGAGACGACCGAGAGCGCGGTCGAGCAGCTCGCGCTCGACTTCATCAAGAACCACGGCGAATCCACCTCCGGCGCGGCCCGCGTGTTGGCGACGGCGTACGGGGTGTACTCGTACCTCTTCCGCGAGGAGCACCTGGCGGGCATCGGTCTCCCGCAGATCACCGCCGACCACCTGCGCATGCTGCGCGAGGCGGCCACGCTCATGGCGCTCAACAAGGTCGAGCTGGACGGGCACATCTCCAACGTCGGCCCGTGCTGGTTCTTTCCCGCCGCCACCTCCGTCGTCTTCGACCTGGACGACGAGACGGGCGGAATGCTGGACGAGGTCTACCACGGCGGCTGGTTCAACGAGCACCGCCGGATCGAGTCCATCAAGGCCCACGCCGCGCGCGGCGGCCGGCTCGTGCACGGCTGCCAGTCCGTGCCCGACCAGTCCGGCGGCGTGGTCGCGCCCTACGGTGCCTCGATGGCCAACTTCCGCGACGACCTGGCCGCGTTCAAGGCGGGCTGGATCGAGCAGGTCTACGCCCACCGCGTGACCGCAGTCGAGTAGCCCCACCCCAGTACGGCCCGGGGCGGGCCGGCTCGCGCGTACCCGCCCCGGGGCCCACCCGCCCCTGGAGACCCCCATGAACCAGAACCTGTCCGCCACCCTGCTGGACGAGCTGTGCACCCTCGTCGGCAAGCCCCTCCCCGAACGTACCGAGATGCGTGTCTGGGGAATGTCCGGCGTCGAACGCGTCGCCTTCCCCGACGGCACCACAGCCGTTTTCAAGTACGCCAAGGAACCCTTCGACCGTGAGGCCCAGGCCCTGCGGATGGCCTACCAGCGTGGGCTTCCGGTCCCCGCCCTCCACGCCACCGCCATGCAGGACAAGTGGCTCGGGATGCTCATGGACGACCTCGGCGCCCCCGTACGAGACGCCGACGACCTCGACGGCGTCGCCGCCGCCGTCATGCTCCATGCCGCCCGCCCGGCCAGCGGTCTGCCCCTCCTGGACGGCGAGGGCCTCGCTGCCCTGCCTGGCCGAGCCCTAGATCATCTCCAGCGGCTGCGGAAGACCGACCGATGGACGGACTGCGACGACATCGAGACCGCGCTGGGGAAGATCTCCGCCGCAGCCGAGGCGCGTGTCCAGGGGGCGACGCTCGCCCCGTTCGGCTGGGTGCACTCCGAGTTCCACCCCACGAGCGTCCACATCGGGGAGAACGGCTGGCACCTCCTCGACTTCGCACGCGCCTTCACCGGCCCCGGCCTGATCGACCTGGCCTCGTACCATGGCACCACCGACGTACCGAGCCCCTTCCGTATGCGGGTGTTCCTGGAGCAGTACGTCACCGCAGGCGGTCATGAAGACGCCCTCGCCTCCCGGGGCGGCCTGGCCGCAGAGGCATGGGCCCTGGGCTGGCACCGCATGTGGGCCGTGGAGTGGTTCATGGAGCAGGCCATCCGCTGGATCGGCGACCCGGCCAAGGACCCCGCGTACATCCCCGTCGTCCGCCGCCACCTGACCGACGTGGTCCAACTCCTGGAGGTCTAGGTGCTCGCCCAGGTCTCCCCCTGGTACGCCCACGCAGCCCAGCGCACAGCCACTGCCCCCGCGCACGCCCTCACCGCACCGGCCCGGATGGAATGGAGCACCCACGCGGGCATCGGTCCCGGCGCCGAGATCCTGGGCCAGGACCTTTGCGGCAAACGCGTCCTGGAACTGGGCTGTGGCCCCGGCCACAACGTGGCCCACCTCGCGAAGCATCACCAGGCCCGCGTCACCGGTGTGGACCTGGTCGGCCTCCAGGTACGCCGAGCCCGCTCCCACTACGGCCACATCGACGGCGCCACCTTCGCCGCCGGCCACGCACTGCACCACCTGCAGGCCACCGGCCGGACCTTCGACGCGATCTACTCCGTCTTCGGCGCCGTCGGCCTCGTCGCCCCCGAGCTCCTCCTCGCCGCCATTTCCCGACGCCTGGAACCGGGCGGTGTCCTGGCCTTCTCCGTCCCTCACCCGGCACGGGCCGGAAGACATCCATCCACGGACGACCGTCCGCGCGGGGACTACGTCACCATGCCCGACCGCACCCGACTACCCCTCGCCCGATGGGAGTTCGACGCCCGCCGCTGGGGAGCTCACCTCTCCCGGACGGGCCTGCGTGCCACCTCGACGGTGGAGCTGCGGCACCCGCGCCGTGACCGGTGGCCCACCACCCTCCTGATCACCGCCCGCAAACGCTGACCGACGGAGGCAACGATGACCCCGCCCTACCTGCTCCTGGACATCGACGGCGTCCTCATCCCGTTCCCGGCCGCCGACGGCAGCACCCCGCCCACCCACGTCCGCCACACCGTCCTGCCCACCGGCCGACACCCCGACAATCCCGTGCCCATCTGGCTCGATCCGAGCCAGGGCGGCATTCTCACCGACTTCCTGACCAGCGGACTCGTCACCCCCGTGTGGTGCACGAGCTGGCGCAAGGACGCCACCACGATCATCGGCCCTCTCCTGGGACTGCCCGACTTCCCTTACCTCGACCTGCCTCATCCTCAGATCACCACCAGTCACCCCGATGGCTACCTCTGGAAACGCGACCACGTCGCCGTCTGGCTGGCAGACGCCCCCGCCGTCTGGATCGACGACGACTTCACCGGCCTTGATCATGACTGGGCGATGGAGCGCACTACGAGGGGAACGGCGACCCTCCTCATTCAGCCCGACCCGCACCTCGGTCTACAACCCGAGCACCTGACCGAACTCACGACATGGGTCTCGCAGTTACCCACAGCCCGCGCCGTCTGACGACCGATACCCTCGCCGCCACGGGCGAGTAGGGAAAGCGAGTCTCGTTGTTGGGGAGTTCTTCCCCCGGGAGAAGCTCAAGGCCCCTCCTGCACCGGCCGGGGTAGCGTCCTCGGATGAATCTTCATCTCATCAATGATGTGCCCGACGGTCTGACCCGACGAGCGCGAACCTTTGTCGGCACGCATGGCGTCAAAGTAGACGTTCGCCCCGTTGAGGGGCACCGGGGGTGGTGGCTCGAACGAGACGTTCCACCAGCGGTGATTGATCGGATGGCGGCCTACCAGGACCGATGGGGCGGTCTGCTCCTGCCACCCGCACCGCAGTACGACGGAGGCCCCAAGTACCTCGATCCGGATTCGCCGGAAGAGGACTCCGCAGGGTGGTGGTTCGAAGCCGGGACGCAGCGGGCCGCAGTCCCCTACTCGTTCATGATCGATCCATCCGGTGAGTTCGGCATCCAGGCGGAAAAGTGGGCTCCTCTCCACAAGACCATCGAGGGGTGGGTGGAAGCGCTGGCCTTGGCTCACCACGCATCCAAATGGGCGAAACAGGTCACCAAGCTCGTCGGAGACGATGTCGCCAGCGTTGACTTGGGAGGATATGTGCCCGTACGCGAGGTGATGGGCTTGACCGACACCTGGTGGCGAGGCCCCGATTCGTTGGTCGCCCTCTACAGCGGTGAGGCCGCTTCGCTGGACTTCCCCAGAGGCCGCGTTGCAGTGATCTACGCCGGCCTCGATGAGTGGGGCCTGCGAGGAGGTGTGGCCGGCGTCGGCTGACCTGTCGTTCACCTTGTCTCGGCTGGGGAGGAGGCAAGGTAGGCGGCGGCGCCAACCAAGAGGCGATCGATAGCCTCGTCGCATGACCGCGAACGGTGATCGCCAGCTTCCTGCCGCCCTCGCCGCTGCGATGGCAATTCGGCTCGATTGCATCGGCGAGGACAGGGTCGATTTCGAGCCCTACGGGTCCTTTCTGACTGCCGATGAGACCACCGACTGGTTTCGCGCGTGGACAGGCAACGCCGAGCTGAACGGAGACGACTTCCGTGTCTTCGGCCAGGACGGCACGGGCGGTTACGCGGCGTTCTGGTTGGTCCGGCCGGGTAGGGAACTCGTACAGCAGCCTGTCGTCTTCCTGGGGTCGGAAGGTGAGACGGGCGTCGTCGCCAGCGACATGGGTGCCTTCCTCTGGCTTCTGGCTGACGGCTTCGGCCCGTGGGAGGCTGCCACTTCGGACGAGCCCGAGCCTGATTGGGCTCCGCAGGGCAATGGTGACCTGGCGGCAGTTGCGGAGCGATTTGCTCCGGACCACCGTGCGTCGGCCGCAGCGATCATCGCTCAGGCTGCGGACGAGTTCCCTGACTTCGATGACACCATCATGAAGCTTTGCCGGTGAACGCGAACTAATCAGCGTCCGGAGCGTCCACGACGTCCTCGTGCGCGTCATGACGGCGGCCGTGGACGACAAGGCCATCGCCTCCAGCCCGTGCCGCCGGATCACCCTTCCGGTCATGCCGGACGAGGAGGCCACTCCGCCCACCGTCGCACAGGTCGAGGCCATGGCGCGGGTGATGCCGCCGTACATCCGCGCGGCCGTCGTCACGCTCGCCGGATCTGGTCTGCGGATAGGGGAGTCGCTCGGCCTCAAGGCCGTCAGCACGCTGCGAATCTACGCGCACCTGTGGCCGGGCGAAGAAGACCGCACCCGGTCCGTCATGGACGCCATGCTCGGCGGCCTGCGGACCGGGTGCGGACAGCTAAGCGGCACGACCCGCGAAACCGCAGGTCAGACCGTTTAGCCGGGGATCAAGCCTTCTTGGTCTCCCAGAAGATCTTGTCGACCTCGGCGATCAGGTCCAGGGCCTTCTGGCCCGTCGCCGGGTCGTTCGAGCCCTTGGCCGCGGAGAGCGCCTTCAGGGTGTCGTTGATCAGCTGGTGCAGCTCCGGGTACTTCTCGAAGTGCGGGGGCTTGAAGTAGTCGCTCCAGAGCACCGAGACGTGGTGCTTCGCGAGCTCGGCGCGCTGTTCCTTGATCAGAACGGCGCGGGTGCGGAAGTCCGCGTCCTCGTTGGCCTGGTACTTCTCCTGGACGGCCTTGACCGACTCGGCCTCGATACGGGCCTGGGCCGGGTCGTAGACGCCGCAGGGCAGGTCGCAGTGGGCGCTGACCTTCACCTTGGGGGCAAACAGGCGGGAAAGCATGGAGCTGTCCTCCTCGTGATCGTCTTCTCAGGTGGGACATTACTCCGTGGGGCGCCGCTTTCCGTGGCTGCCCCGGGGGCTTAGGTCAAAAGTCCGGGGTGAGAACCGGGCCGTCGGCCGAATGTACGGAGCGGAACGCGGTACGCGGGACGGTGTGCCGGAGGAGGAGCGGGAGGTGGCCGAGGTGCCGGAGGAGGAGCGGGAGGTGGCCGAGGTGCCGGAGGAGGAGCGGGAGGTGGCCGAGGTGCCGGAGCGGGGACGGGTGTCCGGAGGCGGGCGGGCCGGGCGGCGGCCGTTGCGGGTGGTGGAGGTGACGGGGCCTTCGATGGTGCCCACGCTCTACCACGGGGATCTGCTGCTGGTGCGGTACGGGGTGCCCGTGCGCCCCGGTGACGTGGTGATCCTGCGTCACCCCTTCCAGCAGGACCTGCTGGTGGTGAAGCGGGCGGTCGAACGGCGGCCGGGCGGCTGGTGGGTGCGGGGCGACAACACGTTCGCGGGCGGGGACAGCACCGACTACGGGGTGGTCCCCGACGAGCTGGTGCTCGCCCGGGTGCGGGCCCGCTACCGGCCCCCGGCGAAGGGTCAGCTCTCGGTGGCCTCGGTGCTCGGCTGGGCGGTCTCGGCGGTGAGGCCGGTCCGGTCCGCCTCCGCGCGTTTGCGGGCCCGGTAGGCGGCCACGTTGGCCCGGGTCGCGCAGCGGTCCGAGCAGTAGCGCCGGGAGCGGTTGGTGGAGGTGTCCAGGTAGGCGTTGCGGCACGGGGCCGCCTCGCACAGGCCGAGCCGGTCCACGCCGTGCGAGGTCAGGTGGAAGGCGAGGCCCATCGCCGCGATGGCCGCGTATCCGGCGGTCGCGTTCGACGGGTGGTCGGCCAGGTGCATGTGCCAGTCCGGCCTGCCGTCCTCGTCCCGTACGTCGTGGCCCGAGATCTGCGGGCTCACCGGGAACTCCAGCAGCAGCGAGTTGAGCAGGTCGACGGCGAGCGTCTCGTCGTCGCCGTCGGCCGCCTCGAAGACCGCCCGCAGCCGGCCCCGTACGGAACGGAAGCGGGTCACGTCCGCGTCCGTCGTCCGCCGCGCCGCCTGCTGGTTGGCGCCGAACAGCTCCCGTACCGCCTCGACCGAGGTGAGGGCGTCCTTGTTGCGGGCCGGCTCCTCGGTGTTGACCAGGCGTACGGCGTAGTCCGAGTAATAGGCCAGTTCCACTTGTAGTCCTTACCGGGTCGGTCTAGGGTCGGAGTGTCGGTCAGTGTAATGGGTGGCTGGCGTTCATGAGTCTTACTTGGAGGATGGCGTGACGGAGACGGGGACGAGCACCGACTGGCAGTCCTGGCAGGAGAGCTGGGACCGGCAGCAGGAGTGGTACATGCCCGACCGCGAGGAGCGGTTCCGGGTGATGCTGGACATGGTCGAGGCGGTCGTCGGCCCCGCGCCCCGGGTCCTGGACCTCGCGTGCGGTACGGGAAGTATCACGGACCGGCTCCTCAAGAGGTTCCCGGAGGCCACGAGCACCGGCGTCGACCTCGACCCCGCGCTCCTGGCCATCGCCCGGGGCACCTTCGAGGGCGACGACCGGGTCACCCTCGTCACCGCCGACCTGAAGGACCCGGAGTGGACCACGCGGCTGCCCCACACCTCGTACGACGCCGTCCTCACCGCCACCGCCCTGCACTGGCTCCACAGCGAGCCGCTGGCGGTGCTGTACGGGCAGCTCGGCGGGCTCGTCCGGGACGGCGGCCTCTTCATGAACGCCGACCGCACCATCGACCCCGACACCCCCCGGATCAACGCCGCCGAACGCGCCCACCGGCACGCCGCCATGGACCGCGCCAAGGCCGCGGGCGCCCTGGACTGGGCCGAGTGGTGGGCGCTCGCCGCCGAGGATCCCGTCCTCGCCGGTCCCACCGCCGAACGGTTCGCGATCTACGGCGAGCACGCGGACGGCGACATGCCCTCCGCCGACTGGCACGCCCGCACCCTGCTCGCCTCCGGCTTCGGTGAGGCGCGGGCGGTCTGGGCCTCGCCCTCGGACAGCCTGGTCCTGGCCGTGATGACCGAAGGCTTCGACTTCAAGGGCCAGGCCATCGTGCGCCAGTTCGACCCGGCC
>NZ_JBEYKR010000038.1:0-49367 GCF_040703535.1 Streptomyces sp. NPDC007346 | reverse complement strand
CGAACGCCGGGCTCACCCCCTGGATCTTGCCGGTGTAGGGGTTCACATAGAGGTTGCGGCCCGTGGGTGCGCCGGGTCAGGCCACGCCCACCGGTGAGCCGCCCGTCCGGGGGGCCGGCTCGTCGTGCTCCAGGCTCGGCAGGCGGGAAAGCCCCCTCGGCGTACGCCAGTTGCGCTCGCCCAGGAGCAGCATCACGGAGGGCAGCAGCACCATCCGTACGACGGTGGCGTCCAGCAGCACCGCCACGGCGAGGCCCACGCCCATCTGCTGCATGTCCTGCATGGAGAGCGTGCCGAACACCGCGAAGACCGCCACCATGATCGCCGCCGCCCCGGTGACCGCCCCGGCCGTACGGCGGATACCGGTCTCGATGGCTTCCCGGTTGTCCAGGCCGGCGCCGCGGGCCTCGCGGATCCGGGAGACCACGAACACGTGGTAGTCCATGGAGAGGCCGAACAGGACCACCAGGACGAACAGCGGCATCCACGCCTCGATCGCGCCGACCCCCTCCGAGCCGATCAGCGAGGCGCCCCAGCCGTGCTGGAAGACGGCGGTCATCACCCCGTAGGCGGCGGCCACGGAGAGCAGGTTGAGGATGATGGACGTGACGGCGATGACGTAGGAGCGGAAGCAGAACAGCATCAGCAGGAACGTCACCGCGGTGATGAACGTGAAGACCGGGACGATGCCGCGCCGCAGTTGGTCGTTGAAGTCGACGGATCCGGCGATCTCCCCGGTGACGTACGCCTGCGCCCCCGTCCCGTCGAAGGCGGCGGGCAGCCGCCGCTCGCGCAGCTCGGTGAGGCCCGCGGTGCCGTCCGGGAGGGGGACCTCGATCTCGGCGATGCCGCGGTCGCGGTGGACGGTGACGTTGTCGAAGCCCGCGAGCGCCTTGCCGATGGCCGGGGCGGTGATGTCGGCCGCCTTGACGACGACCAGGGCGGGGGCGGGGCCGCCGGGGAAGCTCTCGGTGATCGTGCGGTGGGCGACGGAGAGCTGCGAGTCGGAGCCGAACTGCTTCTCCAGGCCCAGGGTTTCGGTCTTCATGCCGAGTGCGGGCGCGGCCAGTGCGAGGAGCAGGAGGGTGGCGGCGGCGGCGAAGAGGCGGGGCCGGGCGAGTACGGGGCCGAGCACCCGGCCCACGATGCGGCCGCTGCTCCGGCCGCCGTGGGAGCCGCGCCGGTCGCCGTGGGAGCCGCCCTGGTCGCCGTGGGTGCCGCGCCGGCTGCCGTGACGGGCGGTGCGCGGGCCCAGCAGCGGGATGCGGCCCGCGTCGACGCGGTCGCCGAGCCAGGAGAGCAGTGCGGGCAGGACGGTCACCGAGCCGAGCATGGCGATGAACACGACGATGATCGTGGCGAGGGCGAAGCCCTTGAACAGCAGGAGCCCGGAGAGGAACATGCCGCCCATCGCGACCATCACGGTCAGCCCGGAGACGAGCACCGCCCGGCCGCTGGTGGCGGCGGCGATCCGCAGGGCGGTCTCGGCGTCCCGGCCCGCCGCCCGCTCGTCGCGTTCGCGGCGCAGGTAGAAGAGGCAGTAGTCGACGCCGACGGCGAAGCCCATCAGGAACATCACCGAGTACGTCGTCTGGAACAGGTGCAGCTGGTGGCTGGCGAGGGAGAGCAGGCCGAAGGCGGCCAGGCACGCGGTGAGCGCGAGGCCGACGGGGAGCAGGGCGGCGACCACGGCGCCGAAGGCGACGAGCAGGATGCCCAGGGCCAGGGGTACGGCGGTGAACTCGGCGCGCCGGAAGTCGTCGGCCAGCAGGTCGCCGAGCCACTTGCCCGCACTGGCCTCGCCGAACTGGTGGATCTCGACGTCCGGGTGGTCCTTCGCCACGGCCGCGACGGCGTCCAGGACCGGCTGGACCCGGTCCGGGGCGGTCCGCGCGTCGCCCCGCATCGCGAAGGTGATCAGGGCGTCCTTGCCGTCCTCGGAGGGGACGGGCTCGGCCAGGTCCCGCACCTCGCCGGTCTTCTCTACGGCGTCGGTCAGGGCGCCGGTGGCCGCCTTCCAGTCGCCGGCGGCGGTGGCGGAGACCATGACCAGTTCGCCGGCGGGCTTGGTGAGCCCCGCGTCCTGGAGAATCTGCTCGGCGCGGGCGGAGTCGCCGGCCCCGTTCTCCGCGGCGGACATCTCGACCATGCCGGTCGCGCCGCCGATGCCCGCGGCGAGCACGACGAAGAGCAACCAGCCGAGAACGGCCGTCCTACGGTGGTGTGTGCTCCACACACCGATGCGTGCCGCGAGGTTGCGCCTCATGCGGTTTCGCCCCCAGAGATAAGCGTCGGGTAAGTACGTACGTCGAACGCTTCGAATCTAGGAACGGGGCTCCGTCCGCCCCAGCCGTCGGGACCCCCGCTCGCGAGGCGCTGGGGCGAGGTGCGGGGGTGGTGCCAGCTACACCCCCGGGTGGGTGGCGTACCGGCTGCCGCCGCGGGGTGGGTGGGGGTGAGACTTGATCCAGAGCGGGGCCGGTCCGGTCCTGTGAGGGAGAGGGACACCATGAACGTACTCGCGACACGGATACGGCCGCCGATGCTGGCGGCGGGACGAGGACTCGTCCTGTCGGTCTACGGGCTGGCCGTCTCCATCATCCTGTTCGTCGTCACGGTGCTCTCGATCGCCTTCATCCTGCTGGGCATCGGTGTGTTCACCACCCCGGTGGTCCTGGAGGCGGTGCGCCGCCACGCCAACCAGCGCCGACTGTGGGCCGCCGCCTGGTCGGACGTACGGATACCCGCCCCGTACCGCCCGTTCCCGCCGGATCTGCGCGGGGGTGTCACCGGGCAGGTCGAGCGGACGACGCTGCTGCTGAAGGACCCGGCGACCTGGCGGGACCTCCAGTGGCTGCTGGTCGACATGACGGTCGGCCCGGTCGTGGCGATGCTCGCCGCCACCCTGATGATCTACCCGGTCGAGGGGCTGGTCCTGGCGGCGGGGCTGTGGCGCGTGTTCCAGGACGACCCGTACTGGTACGGATTCATCCCCGTGGACAGCCAGGGCACGGCGCTCGCCGCCCTGGCGCTCGGGGCCGTGATCTTCGCCGTCGGGCTCAAGGCCGCCGCGCCCCTGCTGCGGCTGCACTTCGTGATCGCCCGCCCGCTGCTGGCGCCCACCCCCGAGCAGACGCTGGCGCAGCGTGTGGACCGGCTCACCGAGACCCGGCACGAGGCGGTGGACACCGCCGCCTCCGAGCTGCGGCGCATCGAGCGGGACCTGCACGACGGGGCGCAGGCGCGGCTGGTCGCGATGGGGATGAACCTGGGCACGATCGAGGCGCTCATCGAGAAGGACCCCGAGCAGGCGAAGAGGATGCTGGCCATGGCCCGGGAGTCGTCGGCGGAGGCGCTGACCGAGCTGCGCGACCTGGTCCGGGGCATCCACCCGCCGGTCCTGGCCGAACGGGGCCTCGGCGACGCGGTCAAGGCGCTGGCCCTGCGGCTGCCGGTCGCCACGGAGGTGACGGTGGAGCTGCCGGGGCGGGCGGAGGCGTCGGTGGAGTCGGCGGCGTACTTCGCGGTGAGCGAGGCCCTGACCAACGCGGTGAAGCACGGCGGCGGCGACCGGATCTGGGTGGACCTGCACCACGGCGAGGGGATGCTCCGCATCTCCGTGACGGACAACGGCGGGGGCGGTGCGCGGATCGGATCGGGCTCCGGGCTGAGCGGGATCGAACGGCGACTCGGTACATTCGACGGCGTCCTGGCCGTCAGCAGCCCTGCGGGCGGCCCCACCATGGTCACCATGGAGCTGCCTTGCGTGTTGTCCTAGCCGAAGATCTTTTCCTGCTGCGCGACGGCCTGGTGCGCATGCTGGAGGCGTACGGGTTCGAGATCGCGGCAGCGGTGGAGAGCGGGCCCGAACTGAGCAAGGCCCTGGTCGAGTTGGAGCCGGACGTCGCGGTCGTCGACGTCCGGCTCCCGCCGTCCCACACGGACGAGGGCCTCCAGTGCGCCCTGGCGGCCCGGCGGGCGCGGCCGGGGCTGCCGGTGCTGGTGCTCTCCCAGCACGTGGAGCAGCTCTACGCCCGGGAGCTGCTGGCCGACGGCAACGGGGGCATCGGCTATCTGCTGAAGGACCGGGTCTTCGACGCCGACCAGTTCATCGACGCCGTACGACGGGTGGCGGCGGGCGGCACGGCGATGGACCCGCAGGTGATCTCCCAGCTGCTGTCGCGGCGGGCGCAGGACAAGCCGATGGGCGGCCTCACCCCGCGCGAGCGGGAGGTGATGGAGCTGGTGGCCCAGGGCCGCTCCAACACGGCGATCGCCGCCCAGCTGGTGGTCACGGAGCGGGCGGTCGCCAAGCACACCTCGAACATCTTCGGAAAGCTCGGCCTACCCCCCTCGGACGACGACAACCGCCGAGTCCTGGCGGTGCTCGCCTACCTGGACCAGGGCTGAACGGGGGGGGTGCGGCTGGCCCCCGGGGGGCTGGTCTGGGGGGGGCGGCTGGGGCGGGGGCACGGCTGACCTCCGGGCGCGGCTGACCTTCGGGGCACCGCTGGTCCGGGGCGCGGCTGAACCAAGCGCACGGCTGACCTCCGGGCGCGGCCGTGCGCCCGGTTCGGGCCCGTCTCTCAGCCCGTGAACCAGCCGGCCGCGTCGAGCCGGAACGCGTTCGCCGGCGCCATGGTGCGCAGGTCCGCCTCCAGGGCGGTCAGCCGTTCGTCCCCCAGCGCTCGCGCCCACTGGGCCCGCAGCCGGTCGAAGCCCTCGGCGGACCGGGCCAGCAGGTCGGTGCCGTGCGAGGTCAGGCGGATCACGGTGCGCCGGCCGTCGGCGGGATCGGCGGCGCGCTCCACGTAGCCGAGCGCCTCCAGCTTCTCGACGGTCTTGCCCGCCGCCTGTTTGGAGACCCCGAGCCGCCGGCCGATCTCGCTGATGCCCGCGCCCTCGCGGCCCACCGCCTGGAGGGCGAAGCCGTACGCGGGCCGGGTCTCGGGGTGTCCCTGCTCGGCCAGGTCCCGGTGCAGGGCGTCGATGATCGAGCGGAAGCCGGCGAAGAGGAGCAGCGGCAGCTCGAAGCCCGCCCCTCCCCCGGGCGCCGCCGCCCCTCCGCCGGGCACCACCGTCCCGCCCTCGGGCCCCCCTCCTCCCCCTGCGGCAGCCTCAGCCATTGCCGAACTCGACAACCTGGTTTACCTTTTTTTCGTCAACCATGTTGTCGATCCTACCTGTCCCCACCCTCCCCGAAAGGTCCGCCATGCCCTTCCCCGACCACACCCCCGAGACCGCGCCGCCCGCTGCCCGGCGAGCGCTGGAGGCAGTGACGGAGCGCCTGGGCTACCGGCCCGCCGCCGTCGCCCGGCTCGCCACCTCGCCCCACACCCTGGACGGCTTCCTCAAGATCAGCGCGATATTCGAGACCTGCACCCTGGACCCGCTCTCCCGCGAGGTCCCGATCATGACGATGGCCACCCGTAACGACTGCCATGTCTGCGTCGCGATGCACACGGCGAAGCTGACCCGCATGGGCGCCGACCCGGCGCTCGTCGCCGCACTCCGCGACCGCGCGGCCCCCACGCTTCCCGACGAACGCCTGGAAGCCATACGCCGGTTCACGCTGGCGGTGCTCGCCTCGGCGGGCGCGGTCGACGACGCGGCGCTGCGGGACTTCCTGTCGTACGGCTACACCGAACAGAACGCCCTGGAAGTGGTCCTGGGCATCGGCGCCTACACGCTGTCCACTCTGGCCAACCGGCTCACCGGAGCACCGGTGGACGCCCCCTTGGCCGCCTTCGCCTGAGAGTCGGGCAGGCGGGCCGCCTTCAGGGTTCCCGCCACGGTCGGCGGCGCCGAGGGGCGGCCCTCGCCGCAACCGGTCTCAGGTACGGGTGACGGCCAGGCTCGTCACGTAGGCCTCGCGGACCGTGCCGCCCGGGAACGCCTCGGTCAGCAGCGTCCGTTCGCGCTCCAGGGCGGCCTCGGCCACCGCTCGTTCCGCGACCAGGAAGACGGAGTGGCTGGCGAGGTTGGCGAGGTGGACGTCGAGCGGCACCTCCCGGCTCCACTCCACCTGCCGGGTGCCGAAGTCGACTCCGGCGGGCAGCTCGGCCCGGAGGCGGACGTCGGGGGCGTACGCCGTCACGTGGTGTTCCTCCTGGCCTTCGCCGAAGGTGTCCAGCACCCGCCGCCTCTGTTCCCCGATCCACTCCACGCGCGGGTCGGAGTCGTTCCACCACAGGGCGAGCGCCCCGCCGGGCCGCAGGACCCGCCGGGCCTCGGGGACCGAGCGGGCGGGGTCGGTCCAGTGCCAGGACTGGGCGTACGTGATCAGGTCCAGCGACCCCGTGCGCAGCGGCAGCCGGTTGCCGTCGCCCCGGACCACGGACACGTGCGGCAGGCCCCGGCGGAGCTGGCCCGCCATCCCGCCCCCCGGCCCCGACGTCGGCCACCCGGGCGCCGGCCAGGGGGCGGCCGGACAGCTCCTCGATCGCGTCCAGCAGTGCGGGCGGGTAGGAGGGCCGGTTGGCGGCGTAGGAGGCGGCCACCGCATCGAACGAGCGGGCGCGGGCTGAGTTCGTCGTCATCCCTCCATCATGGGCGACGGCGCCGCGAAGACGCTGGGAGTTCTGGGCCAGGACGCTGCCGGCCGCACTGGACAGGGAGTTCCGGGACCACCGGGCCGTCCGGCCCACCCTGCGCCGACTGAGCCAGGGGGCGAGTACCGACCCCGATCGGTACTGACGAATCCGTGCACGCCTCTGGTCCCCCCGCTTACCCGTCAGTACATTGACGCCATGTCTAACACGCAGCCAGCGGCGGTCGCGTCGGAGCGGACGCCGCTCAAGGCCCGCAAGGTCTCCTTCGCCTGGGAGAAGACCCCCCTGCACTGGGTGCCGGGCGACCCGTTCACCACGCACACCATCAACGTGCTCCACCTGCTGCTCCCGGCCGGGGAGCGCTGGTTCATCCATGTGTACCGGCAGATACTCCCGTACATCCATGACGAACAACTCCGCGAGGACGTCATCGGGTTCATCGGCCAGGAGGCCGTGCACTCGCAGGCCCACGACGACGTTCTGCCGCACCTGCGGGAGCTGGGCCTGGACCCGACCCCGTACACCGCGCAGGTCGACTGGTTCTTCGAGAAGCTGCTCGGGGACCGGACCCTGCCGCCGGGGCGGGCCTCGCAGTGGTGGCTGATGGAGCGGGTGGCGATGATCGCCGCCATCGAGCACTACACCGCCTTCCTCGGCGACTGGATACTCAACGCCGAGGCGCTGGACCGCAAGGGCGCCGATCCGACCATGCTGGACCTGCTGCGCTGGCACGGCGCGGAGGAGGTGGAGCACCGGTCGGTGGCGTTCGAGGTGTTCATGCATGTCGACGGCGGCTACCGCAGGCGCGTGCGGACCTGGGCGACCGCCTTCTCCACGCTGGTCTTCCTCTGGCAGCGCGGGACCCGGTTCTTCATGGAGAACGATCCGACCCTGCTGGACGGCAAGGCCACGTTCAAGGCGTTCCACGCCCGTGGCAAGCAGGGGACGCTGCCCGGTACGGGGGCGATCCTGCGGTCCATACCCAGCTACCTCAGCCGCTCGTACCACCCCTCCCAGGAAGGCAGCACGGCCCAGGCCGTCGACTACCTCGCCCACTCGCCCGCGGCGCTCGCCGCCGAGGCCCACGCGACGGGGGTGTCCTGACCCGTGGCCCCGCCCCGTCTGCGTCACCTCGCCGTCGTCGTCGGCGCCGCCCTGCTCGCCCGGCGGGCGCTGCGCCGCCGGATCGCCCGGTCCCCGCTGTGGCCGCTGCCCGCCCTGCCCGAGCCGATATCCGGCCACTCCCGGCGAAGGCCGACGGCCGTGCGGCGGCTGCTGGTCACCGAGCGGGTGACCGTCGCCGAGGGGGTCGTACAACTGCGCCTGGAGGGCAAGGGGTTGCCGCGCTGGCGGCCCGGCGCCCATCTGGACCTGGTGCTGCCCTCCGGCCTGGTGCGGCAGTTCTCGCTCTGCGGCGACCCGGACGACCCCGGCTCGTACACGGTGGCGACCCGGCTGGTGGAGGACGGCCGGGGCGGGTCACGGGAGGTGCACGAGCGGCTCCGGGTGGGGACGGAGATCGAGGTGCGCGGGCCGCGCAACCGGTTCCCGCTGGTGGAGGCGGAGGCGTACGTCTTCGTCGCGGGCGGCATCGGCATCACCCCGGTCCTGCCGATGGTGCGTTCGCTGGCCGCCTCGGGGGCGGGCTGGCGGCTGCTGTACGGGGGCCGGTCGCGGGCCTCCATGCCGTTCCTGGACGAGATCGAGAAGCTCGGCGCCGACGGGGACCGGGTCACGGTGGTCGCCCAGGACGAGGCGGGCCACCCGGACACCGCCGCCGCGCTGGCGGGCGTCGCCCCCGGCACGGCGGTCTACTGCTGCGGCCCCGAGCCCCTGATGGACGCCGTCACCGCCGCGCTCCCCGAGGGCCGCACCCCGCACCTGGAGCGGTTCTCCGCCGCGACGACGGACGCGGCCGGCTCCGCCGCCTTCGAGGTGGAGCTGCACCGCAGCGGCCGGACCGTGCGGGTGGCGGCCGGGCAGTCGGTGCTGGCGGCCGTCCGCGAGGAGCTGCCCCATGTCGCGTACTCCTGCGAGCAGGGCTTCTGCGGAACGTGCCAACAGCGGGTGCTGGAGGGCGAGATCGACCACCGGGACGAGCTGCTGACCGACGACGAGCGCGGCGACTCGATGCTCATCTGCGTCTCGCGCTGCCGGGGCGGGCGCCTCGTGCTGGACCTGTAGCGGATGCCGGCCCCCGGGTTCGTGGCGGATACCGGCTCCCGGGCCGGTGGCGGACGCCGGCTGCCAGGCCCGTGGCGGACGGCGCCGGCTCCCGGGCCCGTGGCGGATGTGACGTCTGGAGCTGAAGCGGTCGTGACTCCTGGACCTGGGGAGCCGCCGCGCCGCGCCCCGGCTAGGCTGGACGGATGACGACCGGAGTACGGCGCAGGATGGGCGTCGACGAGCGCAGGCAGCAACTGATCGGCGTCGCGCTGGACTTGTTCAGCCGACGCTCCCCCGAGGAGGTGTCGATCGACGAGATCGCCGCCGCCGCGGGCATCTCACGGCCGCTGGTCTACCACTACTTCCCGGGGAAGCAGAGCCTGTACGAGGCGGCGCTGCGGCGGGCCGCCGACGAGCTGGCCGCCCGCTTCCTGGAGCCGCTCGAAGGGCCCCTGGGGGCGCGACTGCTGCGGGTGATGGGGCGGTTCTTCGACTTCGTCGACGAGCACGGGCCGGGCTTCTCCGCGCTGATGCGCGGCGGCCCGGCCGTCGGCTCCTCCACGGCGAACGCCATGATCGACGGGGTGCGGCAGGCCGCGTACGAGCAGATCATCACGCACCTGGGGGTGCAGGACCCGCCCGCCCGGCTGGAGTTGGTGGTCCGCTCCTGGGTCTCGCTGGCCGAGTCGACCGCGCTGATCTGGCTGGACGGGCGGCGCATTCCGCGCGAGGAGCTGGAGACGCAGCTCGTGCACGACTTCGCGGCACTGGCCGCCGTCAGCGCGGCGTACGACCAGGAGATGGCGGGCATCGTGCTGCGGGTGCTCTCCCAGGAGCCGGCACAGGGCCCGTTCGGGGAGCTGCTGACCCGGCTCTCCGCGCTCGCCCCCGCCGTACCGGCCGTCCCGGCGCAGCGGCTGCCGCACGACGCGCCCGCCTGAGCCGAGACGAAGACGGAGACGGAGACGGAGACGGCTCAGGCCGGCAGCCCGTTGCGGTGCGAGACGCGGCGGGCGGCGGCCAGGAGAGCGTGGATCTGCGGGCCCGCCTGGTCGATGTCGGTCACCGGCTTCGGGAACGGCAGCCGTACGTCGCGGTGGGCGCGCGGGTACTCCAGCCGCAGGGTCAGGCCGTAGCGGTCCATCGCCAGGGGCAGGGCCCGCACCATCCCCCGGTCCGGGTGGGGGCGGACCAGGCGCAGCAGCAGCGGCACGAGCTCGCCGTGGTCGTCGACCAGGTGCGTCAGCATGCCCGCCTCGCACGCGGCGACCGGGTCGGTCTCCGCCCGCTCCAGCTCTTCGAGCGTGACGAACGTACGGCCCTCGGCGTCCTCCAGGACCGCCTGGCCGAACTCCATGCAGGTGGAGGCCTCGGTGTCGGTGCTGTACGGGGCCGCCAGCAGCCCGGTCACCGTGACCCGGGCGCGCAGCCGCTCACGTACGGGGGTGGGGGCGATGTCGGTGAACTCCAGGCGGGCGGGGACCCGTTGCGCGGCCGGGGCGTGGGTGCCCTCGGTGGGGGCGTGGAGGTGGATGTGGCCCATCGCCCCCGTGCCGTCCAGGCGGCGGACTTCGGTCTGCACCCCGTCGCTCACCACCGTCATCGAGTGGGCGACGACGAGGATCGACCGGACGCGCTCGGCGCGGGTCGGCTGCGTGGCACGGGCACTGAAAGGGCGCATCCGAGTTCTCCAGAGACGGTCAGGGCACCCAAGTGGTTACTTAGGTATGCCTAACCTAACTCACGATGCGGCGGCAGGGGTAGTCCGCCATCCGGATCCGCCCTTCCGCATCACGCCCCCGGGCCGCCGCGCCCCCTCAGAGCTGGAGCTCGCTGTGGAGCGCGGCGGCGAGTCCGACCTCCGCGTTGTCCGCCTGGCCGCGTTCGAAGGCGCGCTGGTAGGCCTCGTCGCCCACGGCAGCCCGCGCCTGGCGCTCGTAGGTCCTGCGGACCGCGCCCAGCTCCGGGGTGCCGCGCTGGGGGTGGCCGACCATCCGCCAGTACGCGTGCCCGGTGCCGTAGACCCTGGCGGCCTGGGCCCCCGCGCCCTGGGCGGCGATGGCGGCGGCCAGGATGTCCAGGCCCAGCGCGATGCCGAAGCTGTCGCGGAGCCGGTGCTTGCCCGCGAGCATCGCGCGGGCGTGCGTGGCGGAGGCCTCCGGGCGGCCCTGGAGCAGGGCGATCAGGGCGAGCTGGTAGTCCGCGTAGGAGCGGGTCCAGTGCTCGCCGCCGCGCTCGCACGACCGGCGCAGCGCGGTGGCGGCCCGCCCGGCCTCGGCGAGCCGGCCCAGCGCGGTGAGCGCGAAGACGGTGATGAGGCGGCAGCGCAGCCGGTGGGCGGTGTCCAGGGGGGCGAGGCCGTCGTCGGTGTCCCCGGCGGTCTCCCCGGCGGCGCCCGCGCCGGTCTCCCGGGCGGTGGCGCGCGGCCCTGCCGGCGGCCTGTCCGGCGAGCCGCTCGACGGCCTCGTCCCGGTCATCCGCAGCACCCGTTCGGCCGCCTCCAGGGCCGCCGCGGGCCGGCCGGTCATCAGCTGGGTGAGGCCGCTGAGGTAGGTGGCGCCGAGCATGCCCTCGTCGTCCCGGTCGTGCAGCGCGATGGCCGTGCAGAGCGCCCCGTACTTCTCGGCGGTCGCGAAGTCCCCCTGGAGCAGGGCCGCGACGCCGAGCACCCACTGCAACCGGGTCCGGTGCGGGCCGTCCGCCGGGCCCGCGTCCAGGGCGCGCTGGGCGTAGCCGCGGGCCTCGGAGAGATGGCCGCAGCAGGCCCAGAAGAAGCCGACGCGGCCCGCCATCTCCTGGGCGCGGGCCACATCGTGGGCGAGCAGGTGGTCCAGGGCGGCGCACAGGTCCAGGTGGGTGTCGGCGACCTTGTGGTACCAGGAGACCTGGTCGGGGCCGGTCCAGCCGTCGTGGGCGCGGCGGGCCAGGCGCAGGAAGCTGGCGGCGTGCCGGTCGGCGGCCGCCCGCTCCTCGCCGAGCTCGGTGAGCCACATGCGGCCGTACTCGCGCAGGGTGTCGAGCATCCGGTAGCGGGCGCCGTCGCACTGGAGGACCGACTGGGCCACGAGCCCTTGCAGCGCCCGGTCCACCTCGTCGGGGGTGAGCGGCCCCCCGGCGCAGACCTCGCGGGCGACCTCCTCGTCGAAGTCCGTACGCAGCAGGGTGAGGCGGGCCCACAGGAGCCGCTCCAGCGGGGTGCACAGTTCGTGGCTCCAGCCGATCGTGGTGCGCAGGGTGCGGTGGCGGCGGGGCCAGAGGGAGTCGTCGGCGAGGAGGTCGAGCCGGGAGGCGGTGAGGTCCTCGGCGTCGACCGGGGCGTCGAAGCGGGTCCCGATGCGGGTGGCGAGCTGGGCCACGGTGTGGCGGCCGATGCCGGCCGCGGCCAGTTCGATGGCGAGCGGGATGCCTTCGAGGCGGCGGCAGATGTCGGCGGCGGCCTCCCGGTCTCCCGGCGCGTCCAGGCCCGCCCGGGGGTCGCCCGCGCGCAGCCGGTCCTCGAAGAGCTGGAGCGCGTCGGGGGCGCCGTCGACCGGCAGCGGCTGGATCCGTACGACGTGCTCGCCCCGGGTGCCCAGCGGCTGCCTGCTGGTGACCAGGACGGTCAGGCCGGGCGAGGTGGTGAGGACCTCGGCGAGCAGGTGGGAGCAGGGGGCACGCAGGTGTTCGGCCGAGTCGAGGACGAGCAGGAGGCGCTTGTCGCTGAGCCATTCGCAGAGCGCCTCGACCGGCATCCGCAGGGTGTGGTCGGCGAGCCCGACCGCGTCGGAGACGGTGGGCAGCAGCAGGGTGTCGTCGTAGAGCGGTGAGAGGTCGGCCCACCAGGCGCCGTCCGGGTAGCGGTCGGCGGCGGCGCGGGCGGCCCGGACGGCGAGCCGGGTCTTGCCGACGCCTCCGGGGCCGATCAGGGTGGTCATCCGCCGCGTGGTCAACGCGGTGTCCAGTCGGGCCAGTTCGGCCCGCCTCCCGACGAAGCTGCTCGTCTCCTCGGGAAGGAATCCCACCTTGGTCATGATCACCGTCCGGCACGCTGGGGCAGAGGGCGCCGGTGAGCCGACCGCCCCGCCCGGGGCTCCTGCCGCACGAACCGGGCCGGCCCCGCCTCCCCGACGGGGGGAAGGCGGGGCCGGCCCGGTGGACCAGGACGGCTGTCGCGGCTCCTTCGCCGACGTCTGCCGTCACCGTAATGCCGGTGGGAGTCAGCGCAGGACGAAGACGGCCGCCGTGCGTCCCGGGACGGTGAAAGTGGCTGATTTCGCCTCGTACCTGGCTCGTTTGACAGTAAGGTCCGCGCCCTTGGCCTGCACCGGGTGGAGGGCGTACGTCTTCCCCGCCGGGGCGGCGAGCCGCTGGGTGGCGGTGGCCGGGGTGGCGTTGAGGACGACGGCCAGCCTGCCCAGGCGCATGGTGATCACGCCGGGGGTCTCGGCCGGGCCGGAGAGCGGGAAGGACAGGGCGGACTGCACCTGCCCGGTGGTGGTCAGGGAGAACTCCTTCTCGGTGGAGCGGATGGTGAGCAGGTCGCGGTAGGCGGCCGAAGCACCCTCGATCTGGGCGCACTTCGGGGCGATCGTGGCGGAGGCCGTCAGCAGCGGCTTCGCGTAGGACCACTTGTCCTCGTTGTCGGCGGCGGGCGGCAGGCCCCGGCCGAAGCCGTTGCCGTCGCGGCAGTCCCAGTGCAGGGCGTTGAACCAGTCGCCGCTGTCGTAGGAGTTGCGGTCCAGCGACTTGGAGCGCAGCAGGTCGGTGCCCGCCTGGGAGAGCGAGGGGCCCTGGGAGAGGACGGAGGCGGCCATCGCCACCACCTGGGCCCTGGCCCGCTCGGCGGCCGTGGTGCCGGCCGGGAGCTTGAAGGCGAGGGTGTCGAAGAGCGTCTCGTTGTCGTGGGCGTCGGAGTAGGCCAGCGCGTCGCCGGGGACGGCCGCGTATCCGGCGGGCGCCCCGTTGTAGTCGACGTCCGAGCCCTTGACCTTGCGGCCGGAGGTGTCGGTGAAGGTGTAGTCGGCGAGGTTGCCGGTGAGGCCGACCTTGATCAGGTCCTGGTAGTGCAGGAGGCGGGCCTTCTGCTCGGCGCGGGTGCCGTTGGCCGGGGAGGAGTTGGGGTCGGTGTAGAGGCCGGTAGCGAAGCCCTGGACGCCGGGGTCCTCGTCGAAGGGGCCGCCGCCGCGCACGGCGTCACGGGCCCGGTCGGAGAAGGTCGCGATGCCGGTGCCGGCCATGTTCTGCTGGGTGGCCTGGACGAAGCGGGCGTCGTCGGCGATCTCGCCGAAGTTCCAGCCCTCCCCGTACAGGATGATCTTCTTGCCGTCGACGCCGTCCTTGGCGGGCGTGAGAGAGTCCAGCGCCTCGCGGACGGCGAGGATGTTGTCCTTGGGGTGGTGGCCCATCAGGTCGAAGCGGAAGCCGTCGACCTTGTACTCCTTGGCCCAGGTGACGATCGAGTCGACGACGAGCTTGCCCATCATGGTGTTCTCGGGCGCGGTGTTGGCGCAGCAGGTGGAGGTGGCGACGGTGCCGTCCTCCAGGAGCCGCTGGTAGTAGCCGGGCACGATCTTGTCGAGGACCGACTTGTCGTCCTGGCCGGAGGCGACGGTGTGGTTGTAGACGACGTCCATGACCGTGCGCAGCCCGGCCTGGTTGAGGCCCTGGACCATCTGCCGGAACTCGACCGTGCGCCTGGTGCCGTTCGGGTCGGAGGCGTACGAGCCCTCCGGGACGGTGTAGTGGAACGGGTCGTAGCCCCAGTTGAAGCCGTCCTTGGCGGCGGCCTTGCTCACGCAGGCCTGCTGCTCTTCGGAGTCAGGGGCGTAGACGTGCAGGTCGCAGGCGGGCTCGGCCTGGTCCTTCTTCTTCTCGGGGATGGTCCCGATGTCGAAGACGGGCAGCAGGTGGACGTAGCTGGTGCCGGAGTCGGCGAGCTTCTTGAGGTGCTTCATGCCGGCCGAGCGGGTGTCGGTGAAGGCCAGGTACTCACCGGGGTGCTTGGCCGTGCGGTCCGTGATGGAGAAGTCCCGGACGTGCAGCTCCTGGATCTGGGCGTCCCGCAGCGGGGTGGCGGCGGGCTTCTTCAGGCCGGACCAGCCGCGCGGCGCCAGCTTCGGGTCGGTGAGGTCAACGACGAGGCTGCGGGCGGAGTCGGCGGTCAGGGCGGTGGAGTAGGGGTCGGTGACCTTGTTGGTGACCAGCTTCTGGACGGTGGGCGCCCAGACGGTCACGGCGTACCGGTAGGGCTTGCCCCGCCAGTCCTTCTTCCCGGTGACCGACCAGACGCCGGTGCGGTCGTCGCGCTTCATCGGGTGTGTACGGCCGTCGAGTTCGAGGGCGACGGTCCGGGCCGTGGGGGCCCAGACGGAGAGCGTGGGGGCCGACTTGCGGAAGACGGGGCCGAGTTCGGCGCTCGCCGCGTGCTGCCCGTACAGGTCGTCCAGGATGCCCGCCGTCTGTACGCCGGTGGCGGCGAGCAGAGCACCGTTGGCCGCGCGCTGGGTGGCGATGAGCTGGCCGCGCAGGGACTCACGGACGCGGTCCCGGTCGCGCGGGTCGACGGTGAAGACCGGATAGTCCTTCAGGTGCGGGTACTTGGCCTTCTGCGCATCACTGAGCGCGGCTGAGGTGAGCCGCAGCCACTGGCCCTCGTCGGAGAGCGCCCCGTCGACGACGGAGATGCCGCCCTTCTTCGCGTACACGAGCTGCTGGCTGGTGGCGTCGGTGGTCTTCACCTTCCAGACGACGGTGTTCGCGTCGATCCACTGCGCCTCGGCCTTGGAGAGGTCGGGGGCCGCGCCGCCGCCGACCTGCGGGAGCAGGTAGCCGGGCCTGCCACCGATCATCCAGACCTCGTGGCCGTAGGTGGCGATGTCCAGGGACTGGTCGCTGGGGAGATCCTTCTCGTCGCCCTTGTGCAGGATGTAGCTGAGCGAGGTGGCGCCGTCGACGAGGGGCACCTCGAAGGTGACCCCGTAGGCGTCCTCCTTGACCGGTGTCAGGGGCTTGGCCCAGTCGGTGGGCTCCTCGGCGCCGGTCCAGGTGTGCAGCCCCCAGCCGTCGTAATCGCCGTCGGCGCGGTGGTAGTTGAGGACCGCCTTGGTGGTGTCCTGCGGAGGGGTCTCGGGCGCCTGGGTGGTCTGTTCGTCCGTGCCCTGCTCGACCCAGACCTGTCCGGTCACCCCGAGGTCGATGGTCCGCTCCGGCCCGTCCGCCGTGCCGTTCCTCTCGACGGTGTACGGGAGGGAGCCGGTGCCCTCCTCCAGGTCGAGCCAGGCGAACGCGCCGAACGCGTCCCGGCCGATGAACTCGGCGGTCCTGTCACCGGACTTGAGCTGCCAGCCGTCGTAGTCGCCGTCGGGGCGCTGGTAGTGGACGACGGCCCGGTCGCGCTCGACAGCGACGGGCTTGCCGGCCGGCGGGGTCTGCCCGGCGGTGGTCGTGGCCAGGGCGCTGGAGGTGCGGCCCGCCCGGTCGACGACAACGGCCTTGTAGCGCAGGGGCGTTCCGACCTTGACGGTCTCGTCAAGATACTGGGTGACCTTGTACGGGGCGTGGTCGGCCGAACCGAGCGTCTGCCACTTCCCGTTGCCCACCTGGGCGGCGAAGACGACCCGGTTGAGCTGGCCGCCGTCCACGTCGGCGGTGATCTCGACGGTGCCGGTGGCGCCGGCGGCCGGCGCCTTCAGCGTGATGGCGGGCTTGGTGGCCGGGGCGCCCAGCGGCTTCTCCGCCCGCAGCACGACGCTGGAGAGGGCGGGCACGGTCACGGTGACCCTCTTGTCGGCACCGCTGCGGACCGCGCCGGAACCGCCGTAGATCGTACGGAAGTTGACCCCGGCCGACTCGGTGGAGAGCTGGACCTTCTTCGGGGTGGCCGCGTTGTTGGAGGCGACGAGGTACTCGTACGGCCGCTTGGCGTCGATGCGCGAGGTGGCGTACACCGAACCGTGCGCGTACCGCTCGTTCTGCACGCCGTCCCGCAGCGCCGGGTGCTCCTTGGTGAGCTTGGCGAGCCCGGCGATGGAGCGGTAGATCGGGTGCTCGGTGTCGTACGCGTCCGAGGCGTGGGTGCGGTCGGTGCCGAGCTGGTCGTCGTCCAGGTAGTCGGCGGTCCTCGAGGCGAAGAGGGTCTGGCGCGCGTCCTTGTCGCCACCCGCTCCGGTGAAGCCCTGCTCGTCGCCGTAGTAGATCACCGGGTTGCCCCGGCCGAGGAACATCAGCTCGTTGGCGAGGCGGGCGCGCTTGAGCAGCTCCGCGTCGTCGGCCTGCGGGTTGTCCTCCTTGAGGAAGGTCCCGATGCGGCCCATGTCGTGGTTGCCGAGGAAGGTGACCTGCTCGTAGGCGTTGGCCTTGTCGGTGGTGTAGCGGTAGTCGTTGCCGTACACCGAGGCGAGCCGGTCGGCCGGGGCGCCCTGGGAGGCGAACTGCCGGGCGGCCTCCTGGAAGGGGAAGTCCAGCGTCGAGTCCAGGCGGCCCCGTGTCACGTACGGCGAGGTGATCGCCGGGTCGGCGGAGTAGACCTCTCCGAACATGAAGAAGTTCTTCCGGCCCTGCTTGGCGGCGTACGCGTCGAGCGCGGTGGCCCACTGGGTCCAGAAGTCCAGGTCGACGTGTTTGACGGTGTCGATGCGGAACCCGTCGATGTCGAAGTCCCGGACCCACTTCTCGTAGATCTTCTGCATGCCCTTCACGACCTCGGGACGCTCGGTCCACAGGTCGTCCAGCCCGGTGAAGTCCCCGTACTCGCTGGACTCGCCGGCCCACGTCGAGTCGCCCCGGTTGTGGTACATGGTCGGGTCGTTGAGCCAGGAGGGGACCTTCTTCTCCGTGCCGGGGGCCTTCACCGGCGTGTACGGGAAGGAGTCCTGGTCGACCTTCCTGACGCCCTCGCGGTCGTCGAAGGGGCGGCCGTCCTTGTCGAGGTAGGGGAAGGCGCCCTTGGGCTTGTAGCCGTAGGCCTTCTCCGCGTAGTCGATGGTGTCGGCGGTGTGGTTGGTGATGACGTCGAAGAAGACCTTCATGCCCTTGGCGTGGGCCTTGTCGATCAGCTTCTCCAGGTCGGCGTTGGTGCCGAAGTGCGGGTCGACCTGGGTGAAGTCGGTGATCCAGTAGCCGTGGTAGCCGGCCGAGGCGTCCTCGCCGGTGCCCTGGACGGGCCGGTTCTTGAAGATCGGGGCGAGCCAGATCGCGGTGGTGCCGAGCCCCTTGACGTAGTCGAGCTTCTGGGTCAGGCCCTTGAGGTCGCCGCCCTGGTAGAACCCCTTGTCGGTGGGGTCGAAGCCGTGCTCCAGCCGTGAACCCTTCAGTCCGCCGCGGTCGTTGGCGGTGGTGCCGTTGGCGAACCGGTCCGGCAGCACGAAGTAGAACTGCTCCCGGGTGAGGTCGTGCCGGGCCGCCTCCTTGGCCAGCTTGGCGTCCGAGGGCGGAGCGGGGGGTCGGGGCGACGCGGCGGCGGTGGCCGCCGGGACGACGGGCAGCAGCGCCACGCAGAGCGCGGCGACGACCCCTCGCCTGAGGGTGGTTCGGGACACGGGCGGGTGCTCCTCGGCTGGTCTCAGGAGGGCTTGCGGAGGGTGGGCCGCGGGCCGGCGACCTCGGTCACCGGCCCGCGGGTTCGTCAGGAGGTCAGCCGCGCCACACGTCGGCGGTGAGGGTGACCTTCCCGGAGGACGGGACGGTGGCGGTGCGGTCGGCGCCGCTCTCCCAGGTGACGTTGCCGCTCGCGTCCTTGCGGACGTACTTGTACGCGAACGACGTCCCGGCGGGCAGGTTCACGTCCAGCTTCCAGACGGGGTACGCGGCCGGGTCGAGCTTCAGCGCGCCGGCCGGGTTCCAGTTGCCGAGGGCGGCCTGGTCGCCGGTGACGTAGATGTTCTGGCCGGGCTGGGTGGTGGCGTTGACGCCGAAGGAGGCTCCGGACTGGCCGGTGCCGGGGTCCGGGTCGCCCGGACCGGGGTCCGTACCGCCGGAGCAGGTACGGGCGCCCGCGTGCAGGGCCACGGCGGTGCCCGCGCCGAGGGTCGCGGTGAACTGGCCGGAACCGTTCACCGTGACGCCCTGGCCGCTCTGGACGTCGCAGTAGTCACCGGCGGGCAGCGAGGTCTGGAAGGTCCGGGTCAGCGAGGAGCCCTCGTGGTTGATGGCCACGTACGCCCTGTCGCCCCGGCCGAAGGCGATCTGGTCGCCGCCGTTGTCCCACCAGTCGGTGACCGACTGGCCGCGTGCGGCGTTGCGGAAGCCCACCATGGAGGAGATCTCGCGCCAGTCGTGCTGGCACTTCCAGCCGTCGGCGTAGCAGGCGTTCACCTGGCCGCCGCCCGGCGGGCCGGCGTCGTGGTCGCTGAACTCGTAGCCGGAGTGGACGTCCGGGGAGCCGTAGGGCCAGGCCAGCATGAAGACGTTGGCCAGGGTGTAGGCGGAACCGTTCTTGTAGCTGAGGGTGTCGCCGCCGCGCTCGGTGTCGTGGTTGTCGACGAAGACGGCGGACTTGCCCGACTCCATGAAGCCCCAGCCCTCGCCGAAGTTGTTCAGGTTGGCGAGGTTCTCGTTGAGGAAGACCTGCTTGAGGCTGCGCGCGTACCGGAACTCCTGGACGTCCCCGGTGCCCAGGTACTCGGAGGGCGAGACGGCCTCGCCCTCTCCGTGGATCGCCTCCTGCTTCCAGTAGGCGTTCGGGTCGGTCAGCCGGGACTTGATGGCGGCGAGGTCGCCCGCGGGCATGTGCTTGGCCGCGTCGATCCGGAAGCCGTCGACGCCGAGGGAGAGCAGGTCGTTGAGGTAGCCGGCGATCTTGCCGCGTACGTAGTCCTCGCCGGTGTCCAGGTCGGCGAGGCCGACCAGTTCGCAGTTCTGGACGTTGGCGCGGTCGTTGTAGTTGTTGATCTCCGACTGGCAGTGGTTCAGGTCGTTGACGGAGTAGAGCCCCGGGTAGTCGTACTTGGTGTACGACGAACCGCCGGTGCCGGTGCCGCTGCCCGCGGACATGTGGTTGATGACGGCGTCGGCGACGACCTTGACCCCGGCCGAGTGACACGTGTTGATCATGGCGGAGAAGGCGGACCGGTCGCCGAGACGGCTGGCGATCTTGTAGCTGACGGGCTGGTAGGAGGTCCACCACTGGCCGCCCTGGATGTGCTCCTGGGGCGGCGAGACCTGGACGTAGCCGTAGCCCGCCGGACCGAGGCTGTCCGTGCAGGCCTTGGCTATGGAGTCGAACTTCCACTCGAACATCACGGCGGTGACGTCCTTGTCGCCCGGAGCGGCGGCCTGGGCCGTGGCGCCGAATCCGGTGGGGACGACGAGGGCGGCGGCAGCGCCGGCCACGAGGGCAAGCGCGGCGGACAGGGGTCTGCGTGCCATGTCTTTCCTCCTGCGGGTGGGGGAAACGCGGGTGACCGTGCAGCCTCAGCCGGCAACGCGCCATGCCCTCAAGGCTCCTGAAGGTTCTTGCAGCAAGAATGCAAACCTTGCCGCGGAGCAGACCGTACGAGCCCACCAGTCGCCGGTCAACCCTTTGGACATCTCCCGCTCACATCAACGAAACAGCGCGGATTTCTCGCCGCAAGGTCTTTCGCAAGATATTGCGGGCTGTTACGTTTCACCTGACTCCGGTCCGGTCGGCCGAGGGTTCCGGCCGCCGCCTCGCGGCGTCGGACCCCACGCGCCCGGCCGGCCGGGCCGGTCACGGACAAGAGAGGCACCCGGAGTCGCAAGAACTCCCCGCCGGCCCTTCCTGGGCCGACTCCTGGTGCCTCTCTTCCCGTGCCCTCAGGCCTGGTCAGCCCTCCGCGCGCACCGCCGCCGTCGAGCCCCGTACCACCAACTCCGGCTGGAAGACGTACTCGGTGCGCTGCACCGGGCTCCCGCCGATCTCCTCCAGCAGCGCGCCCACCGCGGCCGCCGCCATCGCCTGCACGGGCTGGCGCACGGTCGTCAGCGGCGGGTCGGTGAAGGCGATGAGCTGCGAGTCGTCGAAGCCGACGACCGAGACGTCACGCGGCACGTCCAGCCCCCTCCCCCGGGCGGCGCGCACGACGCCCAGGGCCATCAGGTCGCTGCCGCAGACGATGCCGGTGCACCCGGCGTCCAGCAGGGCGCCCGCCGCCACCTGGCCGCCCTCGACGCTGAACAGCGTGGAGCAGACGAGCCCTTCGGCCTCGGAGCGGTCCATGCCGAGCAGGGAGATGGCCGCCTCCACGAACCCGTCGCGCTTGCGCCGGGAGGGGACGTACCGCTGCGGGCCGATGCCCAGGCCGACCCGGCGGTGGCCCAGGTCGGCGAGGTGGCCGACGGCCATCCGTACGGCGGCGTTGTCATCGGGCGAGACGAACGGGGCGCTGATGCGCTCGTTGTAGCCGTTGATCAGGACGAACGGTACGCCGCGCTCGGTGAGCGCGGCGTACCGTGCCGGGTCGGCCGAGGTGTCGGCGTGCAGCCCGGAGAGGAAGACGATGCCGCCGACGCCCCGCTCCACGAGCTGTTCGACCAGCTCGTCCTCCGTCGCCCCGCCCGGGAGCTGGGTGCACAGGACGGGGGTGTAGCCGTGCCCGGCCAGCACCTGTTCCACGGACTGCGCGAACGCCGGGAAGATCGGGTTGGTGAGTTCGGGCGTCACCAGGCCGATCAGTCCGGCGCTGCGCTGCCGCAGCCGCAGCGGCCGCTCGTAGCCCAGGATGTCGAGCGCCGCGAGCACCCGCTGACGCGTGGTGTCCGCGACGCCCGGCTTCCCGTTCAGGACCCGGCTGACCGTCGCCTCGCTGACCGCCGCCTGGCCGGCGATGTCGGAGAGCCGGGGCGGGGCCGCGGTGGTCCTGGGTGCGGCCAGTGTCACACCGTCCACCACACCGTGGTGTCGGCGGGCAGGACGGCCTCGGCGCCGTCGACGGTGACCGGGGAGCTGGCGAGCAGCGCCTGGCCGGGGGCGGTGATACGGACCGGGGTGCCGGTGGTGTTGACGGTGCAGACGAAGCCGGGGCGGGCGAGGACGAGGACGCCCTCGGGGCCGTCCAGCCACTCGACGTCCGTGCCCGCGCCGAGGCCCGGGTGCTCGCGGCGGGCGGCGATGGCGGACCGGTACAGCTCCAGCGTGGAGCCCTCCACACCGGTCTGCGCCTCGACGGACAGCTCGCCCCAGCCGGCGGGCTGCGGGAGCCAGCTGCCGCCGTCGCCGAAGCCGTACGACGTGCCCTCGCGGTTCCACGGGATCGGCACCCGGCACCCGTCGCGGAAGCCGTCCTGGCCCTCGGCGCGGAAGAACGAGGGGTCCTGGCGGGCCTCGTCGGGCAGGTCGGTGACGTCGGGCAGGCCCAGCTCCTCGCCCTGGTAGACGTAGGCGGAGCCGGGCAGGGCGAGCATCAGCAGGGTGGCGGCGCGGGCCCGGCGCAGGCCGAGTTCGCGGTCGCCGGGGGTACGGATCTGGGTGCCCAGGCCCGCCGGGTTGGCGAACCGGGTGGCGTGCCGGGTGACGTCGTGGTTGGAGAGCACCCAGGTGGTGGGGGCGCCGACCGGGCGCATCGCGTCGAGCGAGGTGTCGATGACCTTGCGCAGCTCCCGCGCGTCCCAGGCGGTCGACAGGTACTGGAAGTTGAACGCCTGGTGCATCTCGTCGGGGCGCACGTAGTTGGCGGTGCGCTCGACGGTCGGCGTCCACGCCTCGGCGACGGCGATCCGCCCGCCCGTCGCCCGCCGCCGCCCTTCCGAGGAAGGTCCTTCAGGCACCATCGTGTCCGGGTACTCGTCCAGGATGGTGCGCCAGCTGCGGTAGATCTCGTGCACGCCGTCCTGGTCGAAGAAGGGCATGACGTCGTTGCCGAGCAGCTTGAGCTGCTCGTGGGAGCCGAGGTCGGGCAGCCCCTCCGCCTTGACGAGGCCGTGGGCGACGTCGACCCGGAAGCCGTCGACGCCCATGTCGAGCCAGAAGCGCAGGATGGAGCGGAACTCGTCGGCGACGGCCGGGTGCTCCCAGTTGAAGTCGGGCTGCTCGGGGGCGAAGAGGTGCAGGTACCAGTCGCCGGGGGTGCCGTCCGGGTTCACCGTACGGGTCCAGGCGGGGCCGCCGAAGATGGACTCCCAGTCGTTGGGCGGGAGTTCGCCGTCCGTGCCCTTTCCGGGGCAGAAGTGGTAACGCTCGCGCAGGGCGGAGCCGGGGCCCTCGGCCAGGGCGCGCTTGAACCACTCGTGCTGGTCGGAGGAGTGGTTGGGCACCAGGTCGACGATGATGCGCAGGCCCAGGCCGTGCGCCTCGCGGATCAGGGCGTCGGCGTCCAGCAGGGTGCCGAACATCGGGTCGATGGCCCGGTAGTCGGCGACGTCGTAGCCGGCGTCGGCCTGCGGGGAGGCGTAGAAGGGGGAGAGCCACACCGCGTCGACACCGAGGTCCCGCAGGTAGGGCAGGCGGGCGGTGACGCCGGCGAGGTCTCCCATGCCGTCGCCGTTGCCGTCGGCGAAGCTCCGCGGATAGACCTGGTAGATCACCGCGTCCTGCCACCAGCCGGTGCGGTGGCCCGGGGCGCCGTCGGACGTGCCGGTGGAGGGGGCAGCGAGATGCTGGGTCATGTCGTCCCTGGGGTGTCTGGGTGGGGAGCGGCGCCGGTGACCGGGTCGGGATTTCCGGCGCCGCCGTGACGGGTGCGGTGGTGCGTACGGGTGCTGGTGCGGGTGGCCAGGGGGTCTCTCAGCCCTTGACGGCTCCGGCGGACATGCCGGTGACCAGGTGCTTCTGCGCGAACAGGAACACCAGGGCAGCCGGGATGGCGATGAGCACGGAGGCCGCCGTCATGGGGCCCCACTGGGCGCCGTACTGGTTGACGAACTTCTGGAGCCCGCCGGCCAGCGTCAGGTTCTCGTCACCGACCAGGAAGGCGGAGGCGTACGCCACTTCGCCCCAGGCGGTGATGAAGGAGTAGAACGCGGTGACCGCGAGGCCCGGCTTGGCCAGCGGCAGGATCAGGCGCCAGAAGGTGCCGAACGGGGTGAGGCCGTCGACCTCGCCCGACTCGTCGATCTCGCGCGGGATGGTGTCGAAGAAGCCCTTCATCATCCAGGCGCAGAACGGCACCGAGATGGTGAGGTAGGTGATGACGAGGCCGGCGGGCTGGTTGAGCAGCCCCAGGCTCGCCATGATGTTGTAGATCGGCACGATGAGGACGGCGACCGGGAACATCTGGGTGATCAGCAGCGTCCACATCAGCCCGCGCTTGCCGGGGAAGCGGAAGCGGCTCACCGCGTAGCCGGTGGTGGCGGCGACGAAGACGCCGATGACGGTGGAGAGCCCGGCGATGATCGCGGAGTTGGCGAACCAGTTGAGGAACTCGGTGTCGCGGATCAGGTTCGTGTAGTTGACGAATGTGGTCTCGCGGAAGAAGTCCGTCGTGGTCGCGTACTTGGCGGGCTTGAGCGAGGTCAGCAGGACCCACAGCACCGGGAAGACCGCGATCACCGAGGCGATGATCAGGGTGAGGTGCAGCCCGACCGAGGCGAGGGGGGAGCGCTCGCCGCGGAGGCGGACCTTGGGCACGGCGTGCCGGCCGGGGGTGTCGGTGGCGGTGGTCACCAGTTGTCTCCCTGGGAGCGCAGGACTCGCCGGTAGATCACGGCGAAGAGCATCAGGAGTACGAGGATCAGCACGCCCCAGGTGGAGGACTGCGCGAAGTCGCGCGGGCTGATCTCGAAGGAGAACTTGTACGCCTGGGTGACGAGGATCTGGGTCGCCTCACCGGGTCCGCCGCGGGTGAGCAGGAAGATCACCGGGAACATGTTGAAGGTCCAGATGGTGGAGAGCAGGATCACCGTGGTGGAGACCGGGCGCAGGCCGGGCAGCGTGATGTGGCGGAACCGCTGCCAGGCGGTGGCCCCGTCCATCTCGGCGGCCTCGTACTGCTCCGAGGGGATGGACTGCAATCCGCCGAGCAGGGCGACCATCATGAACGGGATGCCGAGCCAGACGTTGACGGCGATGACCGCGAACTTGGCCCAGGTGGGGTCGTTGAGCCACGGGATGCCGTCGATGCCGGCGCCGCCGAGGACCTTGTTGAGCAGGCCGCGCTCCTCGTTGTAGAGGAAGCGCCAGGCGAAGACCGAGACGAAGCCGGGGATGGCCCAGGGCAGGATGAGGGCCATGCGGTAGGCGGAGCGCCCGGCGATCCTGCGGTTGAGGATGTTGGCGAGCCCCATGCCGAGCGCGAACGTGATGCTCACGCAGGAGACCGTCCACACCAGCGTCCAGCCGAGCGTGCCGAGGAACTGCGAACCGGTCAGCGCGTCGATGTAGTTGTCCGCGCCGACGAACTTGTAGGTGGCGGGGATCTCGTTGACGCCGATGGTGCGCGCGACGTTGCGCTCGTCGGCGTCGGTCATCGACAGGTAGATGCCCCGCAGCAGCGGGTAGCCGATGATCACGCTGATCACGACGACGACCGGGGCGACCATGGTCCAGGCGTACCAGTGGGTCGACAGGCCTCGCCGGAAACGGCCGGGGGCCGGTGGTGGGGTGCCAGTACCGCGGCTCCGGCCGCGGGCGGTGTTCTCGCCCGCGGCCTTCACCACCGACTGGCTGGTGTGGACAGCCATCAGTCGGCCAACCTTCCTGTTACTTCCAGCCGTCGAGGAGCTTGCGGTACTCGTCACCGGTGGCCTTGGCGGCCTTCTCCGGCGTGGTCTGGCCGGTGAGGACCTTGGTGTACTCGATGCCGAGCGGGGCGAAGAGGCTGCCGCCCTCGGGGATCCAGGGGCGCTCGACAGCGGTCTCGACGACCGGCTTGAAGAAGCCGACGATCTCGCTGTTGACGGCTTCCTTCTTGGCGTACGCGGAGGTGCGCGTCGGCAGGAGGTTCAGCTCACCGGCGGCGGTGGCCTGGGACTCCACGGACGTCATGTACTCGACGAAGGCGTAGGAGGCCTCCAGGTTCTTCGAACCGGCGTAGACGGCGAGGTTGTGACCGCCCTGCGGGGCGCCGTGGGCGGCCGAGCCGGCCGGGACCGTGGCGATGCCCAGGTTGTCCTTGTCCGTGAACTCCTTGCCGGTCAGCGTGTCGGCGACGGCCCAGGGGCCGTTGATCATCATCGCGACGTCGCCGTTCTTGAACGCCTGCATCATGTTCTCCCAGCCGTCCGAGGCATCCGTCTTCGCGGTGCCGTCGTCGACCAGGGCCTTGACCGCCTTGAACGCCTTGACGCCCTCGGGCTTGTCCACGGTGACGGTCTTGCTCTCGGCGTCGACCAGGTCGCCGCCCTCGCCGTACAGGAAGGAGAGGAAGAAGTACGGGTCGTCGCCGCGCAGGTAGAGACCGGTCTTGCCGGTCTTCTCCTTGATCTTCTTGGCGGCGCTCTTCAGCTCGTCCAGGTCGGCCGGGGCCTCGACGCCCGCCTTCTCCATCAGCTTCTTGTTGTAGAAGATGCCCATGGAGTCGATGACCTGCGGGACGGCGAAGGTCTTGCCGTCGTACTTGGTGGAGGCGACGGCCTGCGGCAGGAAGTCGTCCTGGTTCTTCAGGGCGGCGGTGTCGTCCAGCGGGGCCAGGTAGCCGAGCGAGGCGAAGTCCGGCGTCCAGGCGACCTCGGAGCGGATCACGTCGGGCGCGGAGCTGCCGGCCTGGGCCGCGTTCTTGAACTTGTTCTGCGCGTCACCGAAGGGGACGCTGACGTACTTGACGTCGACCTTCGGGTGCTTCTTCTCGAACCCCTCGGCCAGCTTCTTGAAGACCTTGTCCTCACTGCCGACGCTCGAGGTGTCCCACCACGTCACGGTGCCGGAGAGCTCACCCGAGCTCGAACCGCCGTCGGACTTGTCGTCACTGCCGCAGGCGGTCGCCGCAAGCGCCAGGGCCGCGACCAGGGCGGTGGCCGTTATGCCACGTCGCATCTGAACTCCTTCAACTGCCGTACCGCTCCGTCGCGGCGCCGGGTCGACGTGAACGTAACAAGGATGAAAGATCACCGAAAGACCTTGCGGAAGATTTCTGCAAGCCCTGTTGATCGTTACATTCGCGTGTCCTCAAGGTTGCCGTCAAGCCCCTTGACGAAAGCGGTGGGAGCCTGACACGGGCAGGCCACACGCGGTGCATCCGCAGTGCGACGATCCGACCGCACCCCGCACCGGCGGCCCGCAAGGGCTTGCAAGTCCTTGCCGGGGCGCGGGGAGCCGGGGCGTACCGGAGAGCGCCCGCCGGGCGGCGTACGCCCGGCCCGCCGGCAGGCGCGCACCCTCCCCGCACGGGGGCGCGCACCCCGGGACAGCGCACAGTGGGCAATCCGACACCGGCCCGGTACAGTCCACTCACATGACCGCACGGCTTGCCGATATCGCAGCTCAGGCGGGGGTCAGCGAAGCGACGGTCAGCCGAGTCCTGAACGGCAAGCCCGGGGTCGCGGCGACCACCCGCGAATCCGTCCTCGCGGCGCTCGACGTCCTGGGCTACGAACGCCCCGTACGACTGCGCCGGCGCAGCGCGGGCCTGGTCGGACTGATCACCCCGGAGCTGGAGAACCCGATCTTCCCGGCACTGGCCCAGGTGATCGGCCAGGCGCTGACGCGGCAGGGCTACACGCCGGTCCTCGCCACCCAGACCCCTGGCGGCTCCACCGAGGACGAACTCACCGAAATGCTGGTGGACCGGGGTGTATCGGGCATCATATTCGTCTCCGGGCTGCACGCCGACACCTCGGCCGACATGCAGCGCTACGAGCAACTGCGCGGGCAGGGTGTCCCCTTCGTCCTGGTGAACGGTTTCTCCGCCAAGGTGCAGGCCCCCTTCATCTCGCCCGACGACCGGGCGGCGATGCGGCTCGCGGTGACGCACCTGGTGGCGCTGGGGCACACCCGGATCGGCCTCGCGGTCGGCCCCAAGCGCTTCGTACCGGTGCTCCGCAAGATCGAGGGCTTCCACTCCACGATGCGGGAGCAGCTGGGCCTGGCGCCCGACGAGGTGGAGGAGTTGATCCAGCACTCTCTGTACACGCTGGAGGGCGGCCAGGCCGCCGCCTCCGCCCTCATGGAGCGCGGCTGCACGGCGGTCGTGTGCGCGAGCGACATGATGGCGCTCGGGGCGGTCCGGGCGGCCCGCAGGCTCTCCAGGGAAGTCCCCCGGGACCTCTCGGTGGTCGGCTACGACGACTCGCCGCTCATAGCGTTCACGGACCCGCCGCTGACCACCATCCGGCAGCCGGTGACGGCGATGGGCCAGGCCGCGGTGCGCACGCTGCTGGAGGAGATCGGCGGAACCCCGGCGCCGCACAGCGAGTTCGTCTTCATGCCTGAGCTGGTGGTTCGCGGCACGACGGCCTCCGGCCCCGGACCGGGACCCGTAGGTGGATCAGGGTCCCCGTCTCGTCCTTGAGGTGCAGAATGTGCGACCGGAACCCGACCGGAGGATGATCGGGGGCAGGGGAACCTCTATGGAAGACTCTCTGCCTATGGGTGAGACGGATGTGACAGCGCAGGAAGGCCGGTCGGCGGCCGGTCCTTCACCCATCGTGGCCGAGGCGGCCCCCGAGGCCCCCGCCACGTCCCCGGCCACCGGGTCCGCTTCCCGGAAGTCCGGCCGACCGGCCCGCTTCCGCTCCCTGCGGTCGCCCCGCCGCCCCCGCATCTGGTTCGAGATCCTGCTCATCGCCGTCAGTTACTGGCTGTACTCGCTCGTGCGCAACGCCGTGCCCGAGCAGAAGGCCCAGGCGCTGCGCAACGCGGACTGGATCTGGTCGGCGGAGAAGTCCCTGGGCCTCGCGTTCGAGGAAACGGTCAACCACGCGGCCAATTCCGTGACATGGCTGATCGTGTCGATGAACTACTACTACGCGACCCTGCACTTCGTCGTGACCATCGGCGTCCTCGTCTGGCTCTTCCGCCGCCACCCCGGCCGGTACGCGGCGACCCGGCTCGTCCTCTTCGCGACGACCGCGGTGGCCCTGCTCGGCTACTACCTCTACCCACTGGCACCACCGCGCCTGATGAACGGCGCGAACTTCATCGACACGGTGCTCGTGCACGAGACCTGGGGTTCGATGGCCTCGGGCAACTTCAAGAACATGTCGAACCAGTACGCGGCGATGCCGTCGATGCACATCGGCTGGTCGCTGTGGTGCGGGCTGACCATCTTCGCCCTGGCGTCGGCGCCCTGGGCCCGCATCCTGGGCCTGCTCTACCCGACGCTGACCCTGGTCGTCATCGTGGCCACCGCCAACCACTTCTGGCTGGACGCGGTGGGCGGCATGGTCTGCCTCGCCTTCGGCTACGCGGTCTCCCGCGCCTGGTACGGCTCGCTCCCGCACCGCCTGCCGAAGCGGGTCCCCGGGAAACGGGACGGCCGGCTGACGGGGGTGCGCGCGGCCCGGCTGCCACGGCCGGCCAAGGAGCCCTCCGCCCGGCCCGAGCCGGAGGCGGCGGGGGCGCGGAGGCCGTAGGGCGACCGGAGCGAACCCGGGGCCGAGAACGTAGGCAGGCACAGCCCCGGGGCGGCTCCCGTAGGCGAGGCCGTGCCTACGCCCTCGCCTACGACGCCGTGCCTACGCCCTCGCCTACGACACCGCCCCGTAGAACCGCTCCTCCACCACCGCCCGAGCCCTCCGCGTGATCCGCCGGTAGTCGTCCAGCATGTCCCCGACGTGCCCCGGCTCGTACCCCAGGTACCGCCCCACCGCTGTCATCTCCCGGGCGTCGGACGGGAACGTGTCGCCCGGCCGCCCCCGCACCAGCATCACCGCGTTGCGCACCCGCGTGGCCAGCACCCACGCCTCGTCCAGCGTCTGCGCGTCCTGTGCCGGGATCAGCCCCGCCGCGCACGCCGCCGCCAGCGCCTCGCGCGTACGCGTCGTCCGCAGCCCCGGCTCCGCCCACCCGTGCCGCATCTGCATCAGCTGCACGGTCCACTCGACATCGCTCAGCCCGCCCCGCCCCAGCTTCGCGTGGAGCGTGGGGTCCGCGCCGCGCGGCATCCGCTCGGACTCCATCCGCGCCTTGAGCCGGCGGATCTCGCGTACGGCGTCCTCGCCGAGCCCCTCCGCCGGGTACCGCAGCGGGTCGACGAGCTCGATGAAGTCGCGCCCCAGCTCCTCGTCGCCCGCCATGTGCTCGGCCCGCAGCAGCGCCTGGCTCTCCCAGACCAGCGCCCAGCGCCGGTAGTACGCCTCGTACGACCTCAGGGTGCGCGCCATCGGCCCGCTCTTGCCCTCGGGGCGCAGGTCGGCGTCGATCAGGAGCGGCGGGTCGGCGGTCGGCAGCTGGAGCAGCCGCCGCATCTCCCCGACGACCGCGCCCGCGGCACGGGCCGCCTCCTCGTCGCTCACGCCCTCGCGCGGCCGGTGCACGAACAGGACGTCGGCGTCGGAGCCGTAACTCAGCTCGTGCCCGCCGAAGCGGCCCATGCCGATGACGGCGAACCGAGTCGGCAGGGCGTCGCCCCACCGCTCGCGTACGGCGGCCCGCAGCGCACCGGCGATGGTGGCGGCGTTGAGGTCGGTGACGGCGGTGCCGACCCGGTCGACGAGGGCCCCGTGGTCCTGCTCGGCCGGGCTCTCCTCGGTGCCGTAGGAGCCGATGATGTCGGCGGCCGCCGTACGGAACAGCTCCCGCCGCCGCACCCCGCGCACCACCGCGACCGCCGACTCCGCGCCCCCGGCCCGCCCCACCGCGGCCAGCACCTCCTGCTCCAGGTGCTCCCGGGCGCGCGGCTTGAGCCCCTCCGGGTCGCCGAGGATCGCCACCGCCTCCGGGGCGCGCAGCAGCAGGTCGGGGGCGAGGCGACCGGCGGACAGGACCCGGGCGAGGTTCTCCGCCGCCGCCCCCTCGTCGCGCAGCAGCCGCAGGTACCACGGGGTCTTGCCGAGCGCGTCGGACACCTTGCGGAAGCCGAGGAGCCCGGCGTCCGGGTCGGCGGAGTCCGCGAACCAGCCCAGCAGCACCGGCAGCAGCGTGCGCTGGATCGCGGCCTTGCGGGAGACCCCGGAGGAGAGGGCCTCCAGGTGGCGCAGGGCCGCGCCGGGGTCCGCGTACCCGAGGGCCTCCAGCCGGATCGCCGCCGCCTTCGTGCTGAGCCGGGACTCGGCGGGGGCCAGCTGGGCGACGGCGTCGAGCAGCGGCCGGTAGAAGATCTTCTCGTGCAGCCGCCGTACGACGGAGGCGTGCCGCCGCCACGCCTTGTCGAGCTCGGCGACCGGGTCGGTCCGCATCCCGAGCGACCGCCCCAGCCGCCGCAGATCCGCCTCGCCCTCGGGGACCAGGTGGGTGCGGCGCAGCCGGTAGAGCTGGATGCGGTGCTCCATGGAGCGCAGGAAACGGTACGCCTCGTCCAGCTGGGCGGCGTCCGCGCGCCCCACGTATCCGCCCTCGGCCAGCGCCCGCAGCGCCTCCAGCGTGGTCCCGCTGTGCAGCGAGGCGTCGCTGCGGCCGTGCACGAGCTGGAGGAGCTGTACGGCGAACTCGACGTCCCGCAGCCCGCCGGGCCCGAGCTTCAGCTCACGCTCTATGCGGTCGGCGGGGATGTTGTCGACGACGCGGCGGCGCATCTTCTGTACGTCGGGGACGAAGTTCTCCCGGTCGGCGGCCTGCCAGACGAGCGGGGAGACGGCGGCGACGTACTCCGCGCCCAGCTCCGGGTCACCGGCGACCGCGCGGGCCTTCAGCAGCGCCTGGAACTCCCAGGTCTTCGCCCACCGCTGGTAGTAGGCGAGGTGCGAGGTGAGGGTCCGCACCAGGGGCCCGTTGCGGCCCTCGGGGCGGAGGTTGGCGTCGACCGGCCAGATGGTGCCCTCGGGGGTGTTGTCGGAGCAGATCCGCATCATGTGGGCGGCGAGCCGGGTGGCGGCCTGCATGGCCTTGTTCTCGTCGACCCCCTCGCGCGCCTCCCCCACGAAGATCACGTCGACGTCGGAGACGTAGTTCAGCTCGTGCCCGCCGCACTTGCCCATCGCGACGACGGCGAGCCGGCACTGCGCCGCGTCCTCGGGGGCCGCCGTGCGGGCGATGGCGAGGGCGGCGCGCAGGGTGGCGGTGGCCAGGTCGGCCAGTTCGGCGGCGGTCTGGGCGAGGTCGGTGGTGCCGCAGACGTCACGGGCGGCGAGGGTGAGCAGGCAGCGGCGGTAGGCGGCGCGGAGCGAGTCCGGGTCGACGGCCTCGGCGAGCCCGCGCTCGAACTCGGCGATCCCCGGGTGCAGGTCGACCGCCTCGTACGTGACGAGCGCCTGCCAGTCGCGCGGGTGAAGGGCCAGGTGGTCGCCGAGCGCCTCGGACGCCCCGAGGACCCCGAGCAGCCGGTCGCGCAGCGGTTTGGCGGTGACGAGGGTGCCGAGCAGCACCTGCCGCTCGTCCTCCTCCTCGGCCTCCACGAGCCGGACGAGGCCGCGCAGGGCCAGGTCGGGGTCGGCGGTGGCGCCGAGCGCCTCCAGGAGGACGGGATCGGACCGTACGGAGGCCAGGGCGTCCAGCTCCAGGAGTTGTTCGGCCGCGGACGGGTCGGTGAATCCGTGCCGCAGCAGCCTGGTGAACGTACTGCTTCTGCGCCCCGGCACCGTCGTCATTGCGCGCTCTCCTGCCGCCCGAACCGATCTGCGTAGCCGTGCGCCGCCCCGTTGCCGCGTCACAGCTCTTCGAGCCTAGTCGGGTACCGGTGAATTCGGGGCGGGGGCGGAGTCCACCCCCGGGGTAGAGCACCTGACAGCACCCTTGACGCCACGCGGACCGGGTGACCGACCACGGCCGGCTGACCGCCCTGGCCCGGGAGTGGGAGGCGAAGTACGGCGGCGACTGGCACTTCGACGTGGAGGACGGCGCGTTCGTCCAGCCGGGGGCGGGCCAGGCCCATGTGTTCCCGGTCCGCCCCCGTACGGCCTTCGGCTTCGGCAAGGGGGACCCGTACAGCCAGACGCGCTACCGCTTCACGTGATCCGCCCGGCCGTACCGATGACGACGGTGGCGTACAGCTCCTCGCAGACCACCACGCGCGGGACCAGTCCGGCGCCGCCGACGACCTCCACCGCCGCGTCCCGCTGCCGCTCGCTCGTCTCCACCAGCAGGCTGCCGCCCGGGGCGAGCCACCCGGGGGCCTCGGCGGCGACCCGGCGCATGACGTCGAGGCCGTCGCCACCGCCGTCGAGGGCGACGCGCGGTTCGTGGACGCGGGCCTCGGCGGGGAGGAGCTCGACATCGGCGGTCGGTACGTAGGGCACGTTGGCCAGCAGTACGTCGACGCGGCCGCGCAGGGCGGCGGGAAGGGGGCCGAACAGGTCGCCCTCGTAGACCTGCCCGAGGTCACCGACGTTGCGCCGGGCACAGCGTACGGCGGCGGGTTCCACGTCACAGGCGTGCAGCTCGACCCGGTCCAGGGCGACGGCGAGGGCGACGCCGAGCGCCCCCGAGCCGCAGCAGAGGTCGACGACGACGGCCCGGTCCGGCGCGAGGGCCGCGGCCTGCTCCACCAGGAACTCCGTACGCCGGCGGGGCACGAAGACGCCGGTGTCCACGGCGAGACGCCGGCCGCGGAACTCGGCCCAGCCCAGGACGTGTTCGAGCGGGAGCCCGGCGGCGCGGCGCTCGACGAGCAGGGCCAGTTCGACGGGGGACGCGGCAGCCTCGTGGAGGAGGAGGGCCTCGTCCTCTGCGAAGACGCAGCCTGCGCGGCGCAGGGTGGCGACGGTGGCGGAGAGGGGACGTGAGGGGTGAACCGACATGCGGGCGAAGCCTTTCGGGAAATCCGATGGGCGCTCCGCGATCGGCTGTGCCGTCCGGCCGACTGCTGCTACTGCCGGCCGTGCGATGCGATCGACGAGGTGAGCACCCAGCCTGATCCAGCGGTAATGGGTCTCACCTCCTCGTCCGTCCCCGTACCGGTGCACGGGGGGTGGTAACACTACAACAGCTCGTCCCCGCACCTGCGGCGGGAACGAGCTGTTGGTGACGGTTCACACGCTGTGGCGCTACAGGTCGACGCTGTCGCGCAGCTTCGTCGGCGTCAGGAACAGCGAGGCGATGACACCGACCACGGCGATGCAGGCCGAGATGAGGAAGATGTGCCCGGTGGCGTCCCCGTAGGCGGCCCGGACGACTTCCTGGACCTGCGGCGGCATGGCGGCGACGTTCAGCGTCGAGCCGCCGGAGCCGGAGGCCGCGGGGTCGATGCCCAGCTCCGCCAGCCCGTGGGCGATCTTCGTGGCGACCTGGTGGGCGAGGACCGCGCCGAGGACGGAGACGCCCATCGTGCCGCCGAGGGAGCGGAAGAAGGTGATGGCCCCGCTGGCCGCGCCGATCTCGCTGAGCGGCACGGTGTTCTGGAGGACGAGCACCAGGTTCTGCATCGACATACCGACCCCGACGCCCACACCGAGCATCCCCAACGACACGGCGACGAGCGGGGTTTCGTGGTCGATGAAGGACAGCCCGAGGAAGCCGAGGGCGAGGACGACGACACCGGCGACGATGTACGGCTTGACCTTGCCGGTCTTGGACACCAGGCGTCCGGCGACGGTGGAGGAGACGAGCACGCCCGCCATCAGCGGGATGGTCAGCAGCCCGGCCTCGGTCGGTGAGTAGCCGCGCCCGATCTGGAAATACTGGCCGAGGAAGACCGCGCCGCCGAACATCGCCATGCCGACCGCGAGGCTGGCGACGATGGCGAGGGCGGGGTCCCGGCGCCGGACGACGTGCAGGGGGACGACGGGGTCCTTGACGCGGGCCTCGACGAACACGGCCGCGCCGAGGATGAGCAGACTCCCGCCGACCATGAGGGCGCTCTGCCAGGAGATCCAGTCGAAGTCGTTGCCGACGAAGGTCACCCACAGGAGCAGGAGGCTGACCCCGGCGGCGATGAGCGAGGCGCCGAGGTAGTCGACCTTGGTGTCGGGGCGGCGGACCTCGGCCAGGTGCAGTGTGCGGGCGAGCATCACGGAGGCGAGCAGCGTGAAGGGCACGGCGATGAAGAAGCACCAGCGCCAGCCGAGCCAGGAGGAGTCGGTGATGAACCCGCCGAGCAGCGGCCCGCCGACCGTGGCGACGGCCATGACGCCACCGAGGTAGCCGTTGTAGCGGCCGCGCTCCTTGGGGCTGATCATCGCGGCGATGATCACCTGGACGAGCACCTGGAGCGCGCCCATGCCGAGCCCCTGGACGGCCCGGAAGGCGATCAGCTGCTCGGTGGACTGAGCGAAGCCGCAGGCGATCGACGAGACGACGAAGAGGCCGATGGCTATCTGGAGCAGCAGCTTCTTGCTGAAGAGGTCGGCGAGCTTGCCCCAGATCGGGGTGGAGGCGGTGGAGGCGAGCAGGGTCGCGGTGACGACCCAGGTGTACTGCGACTGGGTGCCGTCGAGCGACCCGATGATCTGCGGGAGCGCGACCGAGACCACGGTGGTGCTGATCATCGCGACGAACAGCACGATGAGCAGCCCGCTGAGGGCCCGCAGGACGTGCCGGTGGTCCATCGGTGCGGGGGCCCCGGCCGGGGCGACGGTGGTGTGTGCTGCGCTCACGCGCAACCTCCGGGAGGTTCGTACGTAGGAGAGAAGGCTTCACCCTACATGCACACTGCGCAATTTTGCCCACTGGGCAATAATTCCACCGCCGGGGGATAATGACCCCATGGACAGCAGCACCGCGGGACCGGGGCTCCGGGAACGCAAGAAGGAAGCCACCCGGCAGGCCGTGCACGAGGCGACCCTGCGCCTGACCGTGGAGCACGGCTTCGACCAGGTGACGGTGGAGGCGGTGGCGGACGCGGCCGGGATCTCCCGCCGGACGTTCTCGAACTACTTCACCAACAAGGAGGACGCCCTCCTCTACGGCGAGGAGCAGCAGATCAGGGACCTGGTCCGCACGGTCCGGGGCCGCCCCGCCGACGAACCGGCCTGGCCGGCGCTCCGCGCGGCGGTGGCCCAGTTCTCGGAGCGGGTGGCCCCTCCGGAGCGCGACTGGGCGGTACGCACCCGCCTGGCGATGCGTCACCCCTCGCTCCTGGCCCGCCAGTTGGCCAACCACGCGGCACTGGAACGCGACCTGGCCGAAGCGGTGGCCTCCCGCCCCGGCCCGACGGCGGCCCCGGTCCGCCCGATCGTGCTGGCGGCGGGGTTCCTCTCCTCGCTCCGGATCGCGATGCGGATGTGGATCGAGGAGGACCTGGCCCGGGAGCCGGCGGCGGTGATCGACGAGGTCCTGGACGAGATGGGGCGGGGGTTCGGGTGAGCCCAGGTGTGGGGGCTCGGGTGAGTTCACGTGCGGGGGTTCGGGTGAGCCCAGGTGTGAGGGTCCCGGCGACCCCAGGTGCGAGGATGTGACACCCCCGGCCTCCAACTCCCGCCACCACCGCCACCGCCACCACCGCCACCGCCGCCACCGCCACCGCCGCCGCTGAGCATCGGAGCCCGCCATCAGCACCGCCCCTGACCCCACCCTCTGGATCGGCACCGACACCTGCGCGCTCGGCCCCTACCGGGCGGACCTGGTGGAGACGTACTGGCGCTGGGAGCAGGACCCCGCGCTCCTGGTCGGTTACGGACGGCAGCAGCCGGAGTCCCTGGAGGCGCGCACGGAGGGCATGGCCCATCAACTGCGTGGGGACAACATCCGCTTCACGGTGTACGACCTCGCAGGCGGCAGCCCGGTCCCGGCGGGGGTGGCGACGCTGCTGCCCGACCCGTCCGTACGCACGGCGGAGTACGTCGTGATGCTCGCCCCCGAGGCGCGCGGACGCGGCCTGGGCACGGCCGCCACCCGGCTGGTGCTGGACTACGCGTTCCACATCACCAACCTGCGGATGGTGTGGCTGAAGGTCCTGGCCCCCAACAAGGCGGGGCTGCGCGCCTACGAGAAGGCCGGCTTCCGGACCGCCGGGACCCTTCGGGAGGCGGGCTACTGGCTCGGCACGGTCTGCGACGAGATCCTGATGGACACGCTGGCCACCGACTTCCCGGGCGAGTCGGTCATCACGGCCTGACAGCCCGGAGGCGGCTCACCGCGCCGTCACGCAGGAGCCGCCTCCAGGGACCGACCGGACCGCCCTCAGAACCGGGAGTCGTCGACCTCGATCTCGTACGCGATCTCCCAGCGGATGTCCGGGACGATGATGTCGGCGGTCTCCACCGGACGGCCCTCGGAGTCGAAGTAGATGCGCTCCAGCTGAGTGACCAGATCACCCACGGAGATGCCGAGGAAGTTGGCCTGCTCGCGCGTGGCGCGGGCCGGTCGCGGCATTTCGAGGGCGGTGGAGATGTTCACGTCGATGGAGCGCATACGCGCGACGACGCCGATCTTGCCCCGCGGCCCCATCTCCGGGAGCAGGACGGAGGTGCCGCCGGTGATCGCCATCGGTTCCCAGCTCGTGGCGAGCTGGGCGGGCTGTCCGTCCGCGAGGAATTCGTAGTGGGTCATGACGCAGAGGTCGCCGGGCTCGATCGCCAGCCGTGCGGCGATGTCCTCGGTGGCGGGGACCCGCGCCCGGCTGTTGCACTCCCAGGTGCCCGCGGAGCCCTGGTCCTTCAGGTCGGAGCGGAACGGGGAGCCGTTGCGCTCCTGGCGGAGGCGTGAGCGGACCATCCGGCGGCGCTCGCGGGCTTTGCGGACGTACGTACCGGAACCGGCGCGGCCTTCGAGGATGCCCTCGATGATCAGGCGCTCCATCGCCCGCTGGGCGACGGACTGGCCGACGCCGTACTCCTTGGCGAACCGGGCGCGGGACGGCAGCTTGTCGCCGACGGCCCACTCGCCCGCCAGCACCCGGGCACGGATCTCGTCGGCCACCTGCAAGTACGGGGTATCGCGAGGCATTTCGGCGGCTCCGTGAGGGGTGCGGCGTTCGGGCTCGATATTGACAAAGCTAACCCATCAGGTTGAAGCTGAGTATTCAGCATTACATGGAGTGACATCGGCTTCACCAGGGGAGAAGTGTGCGCTCAGCACAAGCGCGGGCAGCGGCACTGACCGGCATGCTCACCGCGGCCATCGGCACCGAGCCGCGCGTCACCGACACCGCGGCCGGTATCCGCGTCGAGGCGGACCTCCCCACCGAACTCACCGAGGCCGAGCACGCGGCGGTCCTCGCCGCCCTGGCCACGGCCGACCACTTCGGGCACACCCTCACCCGCGCCGCCGAGTTCGTCTGGGCCGAGATCAGCAGAGAGGCGACCGTGACCACGACCGATTCCCCCGACGCGGCCTACCGCGCCCTCCTCGGCCACACGATGACGTGCGGCGCCTGCCGCGCGGGCGCGACCTGCCCCACCGCGGCCAAGCTCGTCCGCACGTGGCGCGAGACCCGCGGATGACCCCCGGCACTCCCCCGGGCCCCCGCCCCGGCCTCCCACTCCCTGACGGAACAGCGGCGGCCGAGGCGGAACACCACGACCACCCGCCCACCCACGAGAGACGGAGGCACCACATGCGTACCACCCGTCACGCTTTACCGGCCCCGGCCGGGAGGCGCCGATGATCGCCCTGTCCGCGACGGACGTCCGTACCTGCGAGGCCTGCTGGAACGCCCCGGTCACGGCCGCCCGGCACACGGAGGCCGGCCGTGACCTGCTCTGCGAGCAGTGCGCGGAGGCGAACTACCCGCGCCGCGTCGACCTGTTCCCCCCGTTCGGCGTCTACGGCCTCACGACCCGCAAGCTGACGAACGACGGCAGACACGGCAGCGGCCCCCCGAAGACCCCGCCCAACCCGGGTCCGCCGCTGCCCAACCCGCCCCCGGCACCGTCCCCACCGGGGACACCGCCGGTGTAGAGCATCTTGCCGACGTAGAACCTCTTGGGGCCCGCACCTCCGCAGGGGGGTACGGGCGCCGCGGGCCCGTTCATGGCATCCATGGGCGTTTTCAGCTGCGCCTCCCCACGGTGAGGACGGCCTTGGCCAGCGACGTCCTCCACTTCGCTCAGTGCGGTCAGCAGAGGAGTTTCATGAGATTCTCCTTGTACTCCTGCATCTCGTCTGCTGTGTAGCCCGTTTCCTTCAGGCTCTGCATCGCTGCCGCAATGTCACCGCACAGCCGGCGGCGCTGCTGCGTGACGTAGGACTTGACGCCTTCGGCGGGCAGTTGTTCCCACGTCCGTTTGGTGTCTTCGTTCTTCTCGTGCGCATAGGAGAACTCGGCCCATTCCTTTTCCCGGTCCGTCAGTCCGGACGTCTCCAGCGGGCCGCTCCCCCCGCATGAGACGGCCATCAGGGTGCACGCCACCACGACGAGACATATGTGCGCTCTCTTCATGATTCCCCTCTGCGAGAGCCCGGGTCCGGCTCCGAACGAACTGTGGTCAGCGGCTCGTTGTAGGTGATCACGACCGGCGCGTTTGCCTCCGCCCGTGCGCGGGCTGACTCCGCCACGATCTCCTCGTAGGTCCATTCCTTGTACAGACGCTCCCTGTGGGCATCTGTGATGTCGATGACCAGGCCGGTCCACTCCTCGGCGGGCTGTTCGGGGACGAGTCCCAGCTCGTACGTGACGTCCTGGAGGAGAGATTCGGTGACGCGTATGCCGGTGAGTCTCTCGGCCAGAGCCAGGACCGCCGCCTTGCGGTCGACGTCCGGGGCGCTCTCGTCGTGCTCTCCCTCGGCGGTCAGAGGGAAGCCGACCTCCCGCAACAGGGGGACCAGTTCGTCGGGGGTGCTGCCGTCGCGTGACGAGGGGCCCTCGAAGGTCGTCCGGAGCTCACCGTCCTCGAACCAGTGGAAGAGGTGGATGGGTTTGCCGCCGTTGGTCGAGTGCGCCACGACCCGGCCGCCCTTCGACAGCGTCTCCATGCACGGCTCCGCGATCCCCAGACCGCCGTCGAAGCCGAGGACGAGTGTCCAGTCGCCACTCTCGCCCGGAGCGCTGAATGCGCCCGCGACGTAGGACTCGTTCCAGTAGTCGTCCACCTCGTCGCGGTGGGCATCGTCCGCCTCCATCAGCCCGGCCGTACCCTCCCCGGTGCCGAGCGGTTCCGCCTCCATCGCACGCAGCACCTCGAGCGGGGTCCGCCCCCGTATCAGCGTCAGGGTGTACCCGCTCTCCGTCATGTGGCAGAAGAGCGGCGAGGTGCGGATCCAGGCGTAGTCGTGCGCGGTCACCAAGTTCATACGGCGCAGTGTGCCCGACGCCTCTGACAACGCCCGGTGCACGCCGGTTCCTCCAGCGTGCTGCGGGGCCGGCGGGTCGCGTGGTGCCCCGGCGACCCCCTTCACACCCGCCACGCGCCTGCGCGCACCTGGCGAGCAGTCAGCGGCGCACTCCAGGCACGGCGGCGTGAACGGGCTGGAGACGGCTCATGGCCAACGGTTCGCGACCGTCGAACGGTTCGCGACCGTCGGCCATGAGCGCCTGACCTGGAGCTACAGCACCGGCAGCAGGTTCTTCAGCTCGAAGGCCGTGACCTCGCTGCGGTACTCCTCCCACTCCTGCTTCTTGTTGCGGAGGAAGAAGTCGAAGACGTGCTCGCCCAGCGTCTCGGCGACCAGCTCGCTCTTCTCCATCAGGGAGATCGCCTCGCCCAGGTTCTGCGGGAGCGGTTCGATGCCCATCGCCCGGCGTTCGGCGTCGGAGAGGGCCCAGACGTCGTCGTCGGCGCCGGCCGGGAGTTCGTAGCCCTTCTCGATGCCCTTGAGGCCGGCGGCGAGCAGGACCGCGTAGGTGAGGTACGGGTTGGCGCCGGAGTCGATGGAGCGGACCTCGACGCGGGCCGAGCCGGTCTTGCCGGGCTTGTACATCGGGACGCGGATGAGGGCGGAGCGGTTGTTGTGGCCCCAGCAGATGTACGAGGGGGCCTCGCCGCCCGCGCCGGCCGCTCGGGACGAGCCGCCCCAGATGCGCTTGTAGGAGTTGACCCACTGGTTGGTGACGGCCGAGATCTCCGCGGCGTGCGTCAGCAGGCCCGCGATGAACGAGCGGCCGACCCTGGAGAGCTGGTACTCCGCGCCCGACTCGTAGAACGCGTTGCGGTCGCCCTCGAAGAGGGAGAGGTGGGTGTGCATGCCCGAACCCGGGTACTCCGAGAAGGGCTTCGGCATGAACGTGGCCTGCACGCCCTGCTCCAGCGCCACCTGCTTCATCACCAGGCGGAACGTCATGATGTTGTCCGCCGTGGAGAGCGCGTCCGCGTACCGCAGGTCGATCTCCTGCTGGCCCGGAGCGCCCTCGTGGTGGCTGAACTCGACCGAGATGCCCATCGATTCGAGCATGGTGATCGCCTGGCGGCGGAAGTCCATGCCCACGTTCTGCGGGGTGTGGTCGAAGTAGCCCGAGCTGTCCGCCGGGGTCGGGCGCGTGCCGTCGACCGGCTTGTTCTTCAGGAGGAAGAACTCGATCTCGGGGTGCGTGTAGAACGTGAAGCCGAGGTCGGACGTCTTGGCGAGGATGCGCTTCAGGACGTAGCGCGGGTCCGCGAAGGACGGGGAGCCGTCCGGCATCAGGATGTCGCAGAACATCCGCGCGGTGCCGGGGGCCTCCGCGCGCCAGGGCAGGATCTGGAAGGTGGCCGGGTCCGGCTTGGCGATCATGTCCGATTCGTAGACCCGGGCGAAGCCCTCGATCGCCGAGCCGTCGAAGCCGATGCCCTCGTCGAAGGCCTGCTCCAGTTCGGCCGGGGCCACGGCGACGGACTTGAGGAACCCGAGGACGTCGGTGAACCACAGTCGCACGAAGCGGATGTCGCGCTCCTCAAGGGTCCTGAGGACGAATTCCTGCTGCTTGTCCATTGCCACATCCTTGCAGTTCAGACGGTCCGTGCACCACCGCCCGGGGTAGGGGGACACTTCAGTATCGCGACCCGGGATTTCCCCCAGATTACGCACACGGTGTGAGAGGGAGCACTCGGCCACCCACTACGGTCGACGGCCGTGCCACGAGGCGGCAAGGGCGGACCGTGCGGCGGCCCCCGTCCTCGTACCAGCGCACCCGAACGGGTGGTTGCGGTCGCGCCCTGCGGGCGGGCCGATGACGATGGGTGGCGCTCGGGGCCGTACGGCAGTGCCATCGGCACGCAGGAGGAAATCCCCCATGACGACCGCCAAAGACATCATGCACAGCGGGGCCCGCTGGATCCCCGCCCACGAGACGCTCGACCGTGCGGCGCAGCTGATGCGTGAGCACAACGTGGGCGCGCTGCCCGTGTCCGCCAACGGTGACTCGGACAAGATGGTCGGCATCATCACCGACCGCGACATCGTCGTCGACTGTGTGGCCATGGGCCACGACCCGTCGAGGGTGACCGCGGGCGACCTCGCCCAGGGGACGCCGCGCTGGATCGACGCGGGGGCGGATGTGAACGCGGTCCTGGAGGAGATGCAGAACCACCGCATCCGCCGGCTCCCCGTCGTCGAGAACAAGAAGCTCGTCGGCATGATCAGTGAGGCCGATCTCGCGCAGCACCTCACCGAGGAGCAGATCGCCGCCTGGGCGGAGAAGGTCTACTCCCGCAGCTGAGCCGACGGCTCTCCGTGGCCCGGCACCCGCCCCCGTACGGTCCGGCGACCGGGCGGGGGAGGAGTGCCGGGCCGCCGCCTTCCCACATACCCTCCGGGGGTAAGGTGGGCGACATGGTGAGCAGGGTCGGCGGGGCGCGGAGCGGGAGCGTGATGGACGGGCGGCTCCTGCTGCTCGCCGCGCTGCTCTTCGGCATCGTCACCATGCATACGGTCGGACATCCGGCGGAGCATGAGGTCGCCGCGCCCTCCGGGTCCATGTCCGATGTTGTGGACGTGCCCGACGTTGTGGACGTGTCCGACGTCGTGACCATGGCCAACGTTATGGATGTGTCCGATGTTGTGGACGTGGCCGACGTCGTGGCCATGTCCCACGTCGTGGCCGTTCCCGTAGCCGCAGCCGACCTCGCCCTCGGCGCCGGTCACCCCTCGCACCGCTCCCCCGACGACGGCCCCATGAGCGGTATGGATCCGCTCTCCGTCTGCCTCGCCGTCCTCGGCGCCTGGGGCCTCGCCCTCCTCGGTGCCTGGCTGCTCGGGCCGCTCGCGGACGGGCGGGCCATCGGTACGCCGGTGGGCGCGGGGCTCCTGCGGGCGCCGCGGCCGAATCCGCCTCCCCCGATACCGGTGCTCGCCGCCGTCTCGGTGCTGCGCATTTAGGAGTGGGCGTTCACCTCCGCCCTTCTCCCTGAACCAACAGTTCCTCAGAGGTGTATGCAGCATGCCCACGCAACCCACCCGACGCGCCGTGCTCGGCGCCGCTCTCGCCGTCGCCGGTACAGGAGCCCTCGCCGCCTGCTCCGACGGCAGCGGCGGCCACGGCGGCGCCCACTCCCCCGCCGGGGCCCAGGACGCCGGTACGTACGTCTCCCCCCACGGCAAGGAGGTGGCGGCGGCCGAGGCGGCGCGCGGCTCCGGTCCCGTACGCGAGGTCTCCCTCACCGCCACCCGTACCCGGCTCGATCTGGGCGGCGGCACCACCGTCGCCTCCTGGGCGTACGGGGACCGGCTGCCCGGACGGGAGGTGCGGGTGAGCGCCGGTGACACGCTCGACCTCACCCTGGCCAACCACCTCCCGCAGCCCACCTCGATGCACTGGCACGGCCTCGCCCTGCGCAACGACATGGACGGCGTCCCCGGACTCACCCAGCGGGACATCGCGCCGGGGGCCGACTTCCGCTACCGGTTCGCGGTGCCGCACCCGGGGACGTACTGGTTCCACCCGCACTCCGGGCTCCAGCAGGACCGGGGGCTGTACGCGCCGCTGATCGTGGAGGACCCGAAGGAGCCGCTGGCGTACGACAAGGAGTGGGTCGTCGTCCTCGACGACTGGGTCGACGGGGTAGAGGGGTCGACGCCCGATGCCGTGCTCAAGGAGCTGTCCGGGGGCATGGGCGGGCACGACGGGATGGACCACGGGGCGCACACCCTGTCCGGTCAGGACGGGCCGGGTGACGGCGAGGACGAGCCGGGTGACGGCGAGGACGGGCCGGGTGACGGCGGGCCCTCGCGGATGATGATGGGTGCCCGCAGCGAGTTGCTGGGCGGGGATGCCGGTGATGTCGCCTATCCGCACTACCTCGTCAACGGGCGCGTGGCCAAGGACCCGGAGACCTTCAGCGCGCGGCCCGGTGACCGTATCCGGCTGCGGATCGTCAACGCCGGGGGCGACACCGCCTTCCGGGTCGCGCTCGGCGGTCACCGGATGACCGTCACCCACACCGACGGCTTCCCCGTCCGGCACACCACGGGGGACGCGCTGCTGCTGGGGATGGGCGAGCGGTACGACGTCCTCGTCACCGCCGGGGACGGGGTCTTCCCGCTCACCGCGCTGGCGGAGGGGAAGAAGGCGTCGGCCCTCGCCGTGCTGCGGACCGGACGCGGTGCGGCGCCCACCGCCTCCGTACGGCCCAAGGAGCTGGACGGGAAGCTGGTCGAGGCGGGGCGGCTGGTGCCGGACCCGTCGGTGGCGCTGCCCGCCCGTGCTCCGGACCGGACGATCCGGATGCGGCTCACCGGCGGGATGGCCGCGTACGACTGGGCCTTCGACGGGCAGCCGTACAGCGCGAAGCGGCGGCGGCCGGTGGAGGCCGGGGAGCGGGTACGGGTCGTCTTCGACAACGGGACGGCCATGTGGCATCCCCTCCATCTGCACGGACACACGTTCGCGCTGGCGGGGAACGCCGCCGGGGCGCGTAAGGACACCGCGATCGTGCTGCCGCACCGGTCGCTGACCGTGGAGTTCGACGCCGACAACCCGGGGCTGTGGATGGTCCACTGCCACAACGTCTACCACGCGGAGGCCGGGATGATGACGGTCCTCGGCTACCGGGGCTGAGCGGGGAACCACCCTCGGTGGGTCGGGCCGACAGCGCCTGTGACCTGCGGTTCCGGCGGGCCGGGAGAGATTTTGCCCGGCCCGCCAGGACATCGCGTCAGAAAGACGATTACACTGGGCCGCGTGCCTCAACTACGCCTCGCACTGAATCAGATCGACTCGACCGTCGGTGACCTCGCCGGCAACTCCGAGGCGATCGTCCACTGGACCCGGCACGCCGCCGAGCAGGGCGCCCACCTCGTGGCGTTCCCCGAGATGGCGCTGACCGGATACCCCGTCGAGGACCTGGCCCTGCGGTCGTCCTTCGTCGAGGCCTCGCGGCAGGCGCTGCGCGCGCTGGCCGCCCGGCTCGACGCGGAGGGCTTCGGCGAGCTGCCGGTCGTCGTCGGCTACCTGGACCGCTCGGAGCACGCCGCCGCGCGGTACGGGCAGCCCGCCGGGTCCCCGCGCAACGCGGCGGCCGTGCTGCACCGCGGCGGGATCGCGCTCGACTTCGCCAAGCACCACCTGCCGAACTACGGCGTGTTCGACGAGTTCCGGTACTTCGTGCCGGGCGACTCCATGCCCGTCGTACGCGTCCACGGCATCGACGTGGCCCTCGCGATCTGCGAGGACCTGTGGCAGGACGGCGGGCGCGTCCCGGCCGCCCGGTCCGCCGGGGCCGGGCTGCTGCTCTCGATCAACGCCTCGCCGTACGAGCGGGACAAGGACGACACCCGGCTCGACCTGGTCCGCAAGCGGGCCCGGGAGGCCGGCTGCACGACCGCGTACCTGGCGATGATCGGCGGGCAGGACGAGCTGGTCTTCGACGGCGACTCGATCGTCGTGGACAAGGAGGGCGAGGTCATCGCCCGTGCGCCGCAGTTCTCCGAGGGCAGCGTGATCCTCGATCTGGAGCTGCCCGCCGCCGGGGCCGTGGCGCCCTCGGGCGTCGTGGACGACGGGCTGCGCATCGACCATGTGGTGCTGTCCGACCGGCCCGTGGCCGCGTACGAGCCCGAGCTGGCGGGCGGGTACGCCAAGCGGCTGGAGGACGACGAGGAGGTCTACTCCGCGCTGGTCGTCGGGCTCCGCGCGTACGCCGCGAAGAACGGTTTCAGCAGTGTGCTGCTGGGCCTCTCCGGCGGGATCGACTCGGCGCTCTGCGCGGCCATCGCGTGCGACGCGCTCGGTGCGGAGAACGTGTACGGCGTGTCCATGCCGTCGAAATACTCCTCGGACCACTCCAAGGGCGACGCGGCGGAGCTGGCCCGGCGGACCGGGCTCAACTTCCGTACGGTGTCGATCGCGCCGATGTTCGACGCGTACATGGGGTCGCTGGGGCTCACCGGTCTCGCGGAGGAGAACCTCCAGGCGCGGCTGCGCGGTACGACGCTGATGGCCATCTCCAACCAGGAGGGGCAGATCGTGCTGGCGCCGGGCAACAAGTCGGAGCTGGCGGTCGGTTACTCCACGCTGTACGGGGACGCGGTCGGCGCGTACGGGCCCATCAAGGACGTCTACAAGTCGTCGGTGTTCCGGCTGGCCAAGTGGCGCAACCGGGCCGCCGAGGAGCGCGGGCAGACCCCGCCGATCCCCGAGGCCTCGATCACCAAGCCGCCGAGCGCGGAGCTGCGGCCGGGGCAGGTCGACACGGACTCGCTGCCGGACTACGACGTGCTCGACGCGATCCTGGAGCTGTACGTGGACCGGGACCAGGGGCTGGATTCCATCGTGGCGGCCGGGTTCGACGCGGAGCTGGTGGCGAAGACGTTGCGGATGGTGGACACCGCCGAGTACAAGCGGCGGCAGTACCCGCCGGGGACGAAGATCTCGCCGAAGGGGTTCGGGAAGGACCGGCGGTTGCCGATCACGAATCGCTGGCGCGAGTCGTCGTAGCGGGGGTGGCGGTCACCGGGGGCGTCCGGTGGCCGCCTTCGTCCTCAAGCGCCGGACGGGCTGGAACGGGCCGACGGGCCCGGGGCCGACGTGGCTGCGGGCCCGCCCGGCGAACCGGTTCCGTCCTCAAGCGCCGGACGGGCTGGAAGTGGTGCCGGGCGGGTTGGAAGTGGTGCCGGGCGGGTTGGAAGTGGTACCGAGCGGGCCGGAGATGGTGCCGGGCGGGCCGGAGGCTGCGGCCACCGGGGACGAGGCCTTGTCCTCAAGCGCCGGACCGGCCGGAAGAGGTGCCGGGCCGGCTTGATGGGCCGCCACCACCCGGGAGGTCTTCGTCGGGTCCCGGTCCAGCAGGCCCGCCGTCACCGCTATCGCCAGGCCGATCACCGCCAGCACCGCGCCCACCGGGGCCGGGGACGTCCAGCCCCAGCCGGCCGCGATGGCCGTGCCGCCCAGCCAGGCGCCGCCCGCGTTGGCCAGGTTGAAGGCCGAGTGGTTGGAGGCGGAGGCCAGGGTCGGGGCGTCCTTGGCCTTGTTCATCACCAGCATCTGGAGCGGGGTCGTCGTCATGAAGCCGACGCCGCCCAGCAGCACCACCATCACCAGCGCCGCCCACTGCACGTGCACCGTGAACGGGAACGCCACCAGGACCACCGCCAGCGCGCCGAGCGAGCCGTACAGCGTCGGGCGCAGGGCCCGGTCCGTGAGGGGGCCGGCGGCCAGGGCGCCCAGGGTCATCCCGATGCCGAAGAGGGCCAGGACCACGGTGACGGAGGACTCGCCGAAGCCCATCGCCTTCGTGGTCATCGCCGAGAGGTACGAGTACACCGCGAAGACCCCGGCGAAGCCGAAGACCGCGGTGAGCAGGCCCAGGAGCACCTGACGGTTGCCCAGGGCGCGGAGTTCGCGGCGTACGTCCTGGTGGGCCTCGACCGGGATCAGGGGCACCAGGCGGGCCAGGGCCGCCATCGCGGTGAGGCCGATCACGGCGACGACCAGGAAGGTGGCCCGCCAGCCGAGGTGCTGGCCGAGCAGGGTCGCCGCGGGTACGCCGACGATGTTGGCGACCGTCAGGCCGAGGAACATCGTCGCCACCGCCCGCGCCCGGCGGCCCTCGGGGACCAGCCGGGCGGCGACGACCGCGCCGACGCCGAAGAACGCCCCGTGCGGGAGTCCGGCGAGGAAGCGGCCCGCGAGCAGCCAGCCGAAGTCGGGGGCGAGCGCCGAGGCCAGGTTGCCGACGGTGAACAGCGCCATCAGGAGCAGCAGCATCTTCTTGCGCGGGATGCGCGAGCCGAGGCCGGTGAGCAGGGGTGCGCCCAGGACGACGCCGATCGCGTACGCCGACACGAGGTGTCCGGCGGTCGGCACGGACGTACCCAGGTCGTCCGCCACGTTGGGCAGCAGGCCCATCATGACGAACTCGGTCGTGCCTATGCCGAAGGCGCTCACGGCCAGGGCGAGCAGGGCCAGAGGCATGGGGGAAACCTTTCGCGGTCACGCGAGGCGGGGGCAGGTGCAGGGGCAGGGGCAGAACGAAGAGCCGTCGCCTCGGCTGGGGCGCCGGGCGACGGCTGGGTCTTCTTTATGTAAGCGACTGGAACAAATTGTCGCAGACGTTTTATGCCGCGAGGTGAACAGCCGGTTGCGCGGCCGTGGTCACCACTGCCGTCGTGGTCATCACTGCCGTCATGGTCACAGCTGCCGTTGTGGTCACCACCGCCGTCATGGTCACAGCTGCCGTTGTGGTCACCACCGCCGTCGTGGTCAGCACCGCCGTCGTGGTCACAGCTCCCGCCGCGCCGTGGTCACGGTCACAGCTCCACGCGGGCCGCGATCGGCAGGTGGTCGCTGTCGGTCGCCGCCAGGGTCCAGGAGGACTTCGGCTCGACGCCCTTGACCATGATCTGGTCGATCCGGGCCATCGGGAACGACGCGGGCCAGCTGAAGCCGAAGCCGTCGCCCGCCGCGCCCTGGGTGGAGCGCATCTGGGAGGTGACGGCGTTCAGGGAGCGGTCGTTCATCGTGCCGTTGAGGTCGCCGAGCAGGACGACGCGCTCGATCGGTTCGTCGGCGATGGCCTCGCCGAGGGCGTCGGCGCTGTTGTCGCGCTGGTTGGCGGTGAACCCGGCGTGCAGCTTCACCCGGACCGACGGCAGGTGGGCCACGTACACCGCGACCTCGCCCTGCGGCGCCTTGACCGTGGAGCGCATGGCCCGGGTCCAGCCCATCTTGATGTCGACCGGCTTGGTGTTGCTGAGCGGGTACTTGCTCCACAGCCCGACGGTGCCCTGGACCGAGTGGTACGGGTAGCGGGCGGCCAGCGCCTTCTCGTACGTGGCCACCGCGCCGCCCGGCAGTTCCTGGAGGGCCACGACGTCGGCCCCGGAGCCCGCGACCTGCTGGGCGGTGCCGGCGGGGTCGGGGTTGCCCGCGTTGACGTTGTGGGTGGCGACGGTGAGGTCGCCGCCGGTGCCGGACTTGTCGGTGACCAGGCCGCCGAACATGTTGAGCCAGACCACGGCGGGGAGCAGCAGGGCGATCAGCGCGGTGGCGGAGCGGCGCAGCAGGGCCAGGAGCAGCAGGAGGGGGATGAACAGCGCTATCCACGGCAGGAACGTCTCGGTGAGGCTGCCGAGGTTGCCGACCCGGTTCGGGATCCGGGCGTGGACGGCCATCACGAGGGTCAGCACCAGCGAGCAGAGGGCCAGCACGATCCCGCGCCGCCAGATCCCCCGGTCCCGGGTCGCTCTGGCCACGAGGCCCCGGAAGCGGGATTCGTCGGGCTGCGGCCGCCCCGCGCTGCTGCTGCCCGTGTCCGCCCCGTACGCCTGCACCATCGCGCTCGTCCTCACTGCCTTGCCGTACACATCGCCGCCCCCCGACCCTAGGCGATGGGCGGCGCCTTTCCTGCCGTCGACCACGGCCCTTCGTCAGCAGGACGAGCGGAGCGGGACGGGAGGTTCCGGTCCGGGGGCGGCCGGTGCGGGCTTGCCCGCGCCGACTACTGCTCGCCCAACCTCAACAGCACCTTCCCGGCCCTGGCCGACTGCTATGAACTGCTGGCCCGCGAATCGGCCAGCGTGCC
>NZ_JBEYKR010000037.1:0-49427 GCF_040703535.1 Streptomyces sp. NPDC007346 | reverse complement strand
GGATCCGGGCCTCAACCTTCAGTAGCGGGGACAGGATTTGAACCTGCGACCTCTGGGTTATGAGCCCAGCGAGCTACCGAGCTGCTCCACCCCGCGTCGGTGAACCCAACCTTACGCCACTTCGCGCCGCTCCATGACCAGTGGCCTGGGAGCCGCCCGGGGAGGGCGACTCCTTCGTCGGGCGCCGCGTATCCACGTACCGCGGGGACTCATGCGTGTGCTCGGCCAACGTCCTCCGGTAGCCCGCGAGTCGGGAGGTGCGGCCGATGGTCAGCGCGCCGACCAGGCGGCCGTCCAGGTGGTAGCTGACCTCCAGGCGCCGGGTGTCCCGGTCGCACTCGTGGACCTTCACCGTGTCGCCGAGCCCCGGCAGGCCCACCGAGCGGAGCCGGACGCCGTGGAGGTCGGACCAGAAGGAGGGCACCTCGTCGAAGACCGGGGCCGCCTCGCCCAGCAGCAGCGTACGGGCGGCCGTCGCGCCCTGCTCCACGGCGCCCGACCAGTGGCCGAGGGCCGGGGTGGCGCCGCCCGCCAGGGGCTGCGGGACCCGGGCCGCGTCGCCCGCCGCGACCACGCCGGGCACAGTGCTGCCGTCCGGGAACAGGGCCCGCAGCCGGGAGTCGGTGGGCACTCCGCCGGCCGCCTCGATCCCCGATCCGGCCAGCCAGCCGGTGGCCGGGACCGCGCCCAGGGCCAGGACCGCGACATCGGCCGCGACGAGCCGGCCGTCGGCCAGCCGGACGCCCGCGAGCGCACCGTCCGGCCCGGTCCCGTACTCGGCGACCGTGGTGCCGGTGCGCAGGTCGATGCCCGCCTCCCGGTGGAGCATCCCCACGAACGCGCCGACCTCCGTGCCGACCGCGCGCTCCAGCGGCACGGCCCCGGCCTCGACGAGGGTGACGTCGAGGCCCAGCGACCGGCCCGCTGCGGCGACCTCGCCCCCGAGGAACCCGGCGCCGACGACGAGCAGCTTGCGCCCGGGGGTGAGCGCGGCCCGCAACGCCGTCGCGTCATCGCGGTCGCGCAGGGTGAACACCCCCTGCACCGGGCCCGGTTCGCCGGGCGCGGCACCGGAGCGGGCGGCGGCGCCGGTGGCGATCAGCAGACCGTCGTAGGGCAGGCGGGTGCCGTCGGCGAGGGTGACGATCCGGCTGTACGGGTCGAGCCGGACCGCGGCCCGCCCCAGCAGCCAGGAGGCCCGCAGGCCGTCGGGGACCGGGAGCGCGGTGTCGGCCGGGGAGGGGGACGTCAGGAACTGCTTGGAGAGGGGCGGGCGGTCGTAGGGGGCGTACGGCTCGGCCCCGACGAGGGTCACGTTCCCGGTGAACCCCTCGGCGCGCAGGGCCTCGGCGGCCCGCAGCCCCGCCAGCGAGGCCCCGACGATCACCACGTCGCGGAGATGTCCGGGGGCGCTCACGGGGCAGGGGCCACGGTGATGGCGCGGACGGGGCAGGAGGCGGCGGCCTTCTCGATCCGGTCGCGGAGCGCGTCGGCCTGCTCCGGCTCGTACCGGAGGTATTCGTCGTCGTCGAACGAGAAGGTCTCGGGGGCGGCGAAGACGCACTGGCCGTGGCTCTCGCAGACGTCCATGTCCACGGTGATCTGCATGGTGACTCCGTCACGGGTCGGGCCGCGGCGGCCGGGCGGAACGTCAGGCGGCCGTCGGCGGGTTGAAGCGGGAATAGGCGGGTGCGGACCAGCGCAGCGGGGAGGCGGCCGCGACCTCACGTACGGCGGTGATCCCGAACTCCACCAGCCGCTGCGCACCGGGGTGGCGGGCGACGTCCTCCTCGTCCCACACCGTGCGGGCGAAGCCCGTCAGGTGCAGGGAGGTGCCGGTCTCCCAGCCGGGTACGAGGAGTCCGGCGGCCGGGTTGAGTTCGAGGTTGCCCAGGGTCAGGAACATGGCGTTGCCGATGTAGTCGGGCCAGCGCAGCAGCCGTGGCGAGAGCACCTGGACGAATCCGGGGTTGCCGCCCCGGTGCGAGGCGTCGGCGTCGCCCCGGTCGGAGGCGGTGGCGACGAAGATGGTGTCGGCGGCCCGCAGCGTTCGCTGCTGCTCGGGGCTCAGCTCCGTGCTGTCGGCTGCCGTACGGGCCGCCGGCGCGCCCCCGCCCGGTGCCGGGTGGTGGGCGCGTTTCTGGATGTACTTGGGGCAGTTGGAGATGACCTGGTCGAGCTCGACGCGCAGTCCGTCGCCGTCGCGGACGGCCCGGCCGTTCATCCGCATCCGGCGCCGGGTGGCCGGTTCGATGCCGATCATGCCGATCCGGGCGGGCTCCTCACCGGCGCCGGTTCCGGCGCGGGCGAGGAGCCCGGCGAGCGGGTCCTCCGGCGAGGGCAGCGCCCCGATGCTCAGGGTCCCCGGCTGGGGCACGGTCAGGAAGCCCGGCTCCCCGGTGAGCTGGGTCGCCCAGATCCGGCCCCGCTCGTCCGTGCCGCCCACCACCAGGTGGGGCTGTTCGGCGAGGAAGGTCACCGCCACGTCGGGGATGGTGTTGCCGATGGCACCCTGCGAGTGTCCGGCCTCGCGGGCGAGACCGGCCCGCTCCTGCACGGTCTTCTCACCGTGGTGGTAGCCGCCCATGGTTCTGCCTTTCGCCGAAGGTGGCCCTCGCTGTGGCTTCCGCCCAGCCGCGGTCCAGCTGCCGTCTAGAAGAAGCCGCAGGTGGGGGCGCCGGAGGTGGGTGCGTCGGACGGGTCGGCGCCGGTGGGCGCGTAGATCTCCAGGCGGATGCCGTCGGGGTCGGTGAAGAAGATGCCGCCCGAGGTGCCGGCCTCGCCGTGGGGCACGACGCCGTCGTAGGCGAACTCGGCACCCAGGGTGCGCAGGACCTCCTCGGTGGCCCGGACCTCCTCAATGGTGTCCACCTGGAAGGAGAGGTGGTGCAGGCCGGGCAGCGCGGTGGCGAAGGTGCCCTCGCTCTGCTGCCACAGCGTCACCAGGAGGCGGGAGCCGCGGCCCAGGAACGCGTAGCGGCGGCCTTCCTCCTTGCCCTCGCCCAGCACCTCGAAGTCGAAGACCTCGCGGTAGAAGGCGAGGGAACGGTCCAGGTCGGTGACGTTGAGGCCGATGTGGCCGGTCCGCAGGTTCTTCGCCTTGCTCATGGTCGGTCCCCGTGCTTTCGGTCAGGGCTGCGAGGCGATCTCGTAACCGTTGAAAGCGAATTTAAGGGTTAGGTACAGGGCGGTCAACCGGTGATCTTCATTTGGCCGGTTAACATCGGTGGATCAGCCCCTGCCCGCGACGGAGGGAACCAGCCGTGCCGCACCCCGTAGGGGCCGACCCCCGGCCGCTGACCGGAGAACCGCTCGCCCTCGATCTGCTCAACACCCGCTGGATCGACGCGGAGGGCGCACACGACCTGCTCGAAGCGGAGGACGGGCTGGCCGTCTGGCTGGGCAGCACGCCGGTCCGCGAGCAGACGGCCCCCCTCGCCCCGGCCGCCGACGGCGCCACCCTGGACCGGCTGCTGGAGACCCGCACCGCGCTCGAAGCAGTGGCCGCGTCGGCCGTCCTGCGCGAGCCGGCGACCGCTGACGCCACGGCGGCGCTCAACGAGGTCCTCGGCCACGGCCGCATCCGCCGCGCCCTGGGGGCCGGCGGGCTCCCGGAGTCGGTGGTGGAGGTGGACGACCCGCCCTGGGGACCCTCCTGGTACGCGGCCGACAACTGGCTCCGCCTGGTGGCCGAGCGGCCCGACCGCATCCGCCCGTGCGCGAACGACGCCTGTGTCCTGCACTTCTACGACGTCTCCAAGAACGGGACCCGCCGCTGGTGCTCGATGGCCGGCTGCGGCAACCGCGCGAAGGCCCAGCGCCACTACGCCCGCCGCACGGGCGCCGGCGCGTGAAGGATGCCGTACACCGCCTGTGCGGGAGCGTTCCCGCGCGACTGCTCCGGGTGGACGTGACCGCGTAGGTGGAGGGCCCGTCAGCCGCCGGGGAGCGCCGAGGCGGCTCGGGCCCGCCGGATCACCAGCGACATCAGCGCGGCCACGGCGCAGAGCGCCCCCGACGCGTACCAGACCACGTCGTAGCTGCCGAAGACGTCCCGGGCGACCCCGCCGAGGAACGCCACGACCGCCGCGCCCACCTGGTGCGAGGCGAGCACCCAGCCGAAGACGATGGCGCTGTCGTCCCCGTACTGCTCCCGGCAGAGCGCCAGCGTCGGCGGGACCGTGGCCACCCAGTCGAGTCCGTAGAACACGATGAAGAAGACCATCGGCGGCTGCACCTCGGGCGCCATCAGCATCGGCAGGAACAGCAGTGAGATCCCGCGCAGCGCGTAGTAGACGGCGAGCAGCCTGCGGGCGTCGAAGCGGTCGGTGAGCCAGCCCGAGAAGATCGTGCCGATGACGTCGAAGACCCCGATCACCGCGAGCAGCGAGGCGGCCGCCGTGATCGGCATGCCGTGGTCGTGGGCGGAGGGGACGAAGTGGGTGCGGATCAGGCCGTTGGTGGAGGCGCCGCAGATCGCGAAGGTGCCCGCCAGCAGCCAGAACGGGCCGGTGCGCGCCGCGTCGAACAGGACCCTCACCGTGCGGCGCGCCGCGCCCCGGGCGGGGGCGGGCTTCGCCACGTACGCACCGCCGTACGGGGCGAGCCCCGCGTCGGCCGGGTGGTCGCGCATCAGGAGCCAGACGAGCGGGACCACGACCAGGGCCGCCAGGGCGACGGTGACGGAGGCGGGCCGCCAGCCGTGCCGGTCGACGATCCAGGCGCAGAGCGGGAGGAAGACGAGCTGGCCGGAGGCGCCCGCCGCGGTGAGGATGCCGGTGACCAGGCCGCGGCGGGCGACGAACCAGCGGTTGGTGACGGTCGCGGCGAACGCCATCGCCATGGACCCGGTGCCGAGGCCGACGAGCAGCCCCCAGTAGATCATCAGCTGCCAGGAGGCCGTCATCCAGACACTGGCGAGCGCCCCGGCCGCCACCATGGTCAGCGCGGCCGCCACGACCCGGCGGATGCCGAAGCGGTCCATGAGCGCGGCGGCGAACGGCGCCGTCAGTCCGTACAGAGCCATGTCGATGGAGACCGCGAGCCCGATCTCGCCGCGCGACCAGCCGAACTCGGTGTGGAGCGGGTCGATGAGCAGCCCGGGGAGGGAGTTGAAGGCCGCGCCGCCGATGATCGTCACGAAGGTGACGGCGGCGACGATCCACGCCCGGTGCACCCGGGGGCGGCGGCGCGCCTCGCGGGTCGGCCGCCCCTCGTCGTCCCGGGCGGCGCTTTCGATGGTCTCGGTCACGTGGACCAGCTTCTTGGCCCGCGCCCGCCCCCACGAGTGGCCGGAAGGACATGGTTCGCAGGGATCGGGCCACCGGGTCGCCGGCCATCGGGTCACGGCCCGGCGTACGGGGTCGGATGCCCCGCACGTACGCGGGTGACGGCCCGGCGTACGGGGCCGGATGCCCCGCACGTACCATCGCCGACGGCCGGCACGGCCGGTCGGCCACCGCGTACGCGAACGGATCCGGGGGATCTCATGCAGTGGATCGCACGTCAGCAGTTCCATCGCACATCGGCGACGGTGCAGACATGGGGGGCCGTCCTGCTGCTCGCCGCCTGCACGTCGTGGGTACGGCTGGCGTTCCTGCTGGTGGAGCAGTCCGACGTGTCCTGCTACGGACAGACGCAGAACTGCCGCCTGATCGAGGCCTGGCCCGAGCAGCTGACGCTCCTGGCGATCTCCGCGCTGCTGTCGGTGCTGGGCGCGGCGCTGTTCGTCGCCGGTATGGTGCGCCGGCAGGTCAGCGCCCACGTCCTGGAGGTCATCGAGATGCAGCGGGCGGAGGCGCGGCGGAAGGAGAAGGAGGAGGAGGAGGAGGAGAGGGACTAGTCGCCGTCGCCGAAAGCCTCCGGGCCCCCGCGTGCACGGCCCATGCCACCGCCGCGCCCACCGCGTACCAGAACAGGTCCGGGGCGTTGAACGTCGAGCCGAGCACCAGCCGGGCGACCGCGCTCCGCGCGGAGAGGCCGGCGGGGACCCCGGTGAGCTGGAGGAGTTCCACCGCCCAGCTCAGGGCGAGCGCGGCACCGGCCACCACGACGGGCCGCGCGCGGGGCGCGCAGCAGGCGACGAGGGCGCAGAGCAGCACCGTGTAGAGCGCGCTCCCCGCGTACTTGGCGAAGGCGCCGTCACCCCCGGCACGCACACCGAGGCCGGCGGCGACGGTGACGACGGCCGCGCCCACGGCGACCGCACGGACGCGCAGGGCGGAGCCCCGCACCGGAGACGCCGTACGGGCCCGGAGCCAGGAGGACCGCCGCCCCACGCCCCTCACCCGAACCTCATCCCCGTCCCCGTCCCCGTCCTCGTCCCCGCCCTCGTACTCATCGGCTGGGGCCTCACCCGAGCCCCATCCTCTTCAGCTGCCGGATCGGCCGGGCCACCAACAGCACCACCACCACCCCCAAGTTGATCACGGCCGCCGCCACCAGCAGCTCCGGGGCGCCCACCGCCTCGGCCACCGGGCCGGCCAGGGCGCGGCCCGCCGCGACCATCAGGAGCGAACCGGCCACATCGTAGGCGTGCAGCCGGTTCAGGGCCTCGGGCGGCACATGCGTCTGGACCGTCGTGGACCACATCACCAGCCAGAACGCGGCGGCGGCACCGGCCAGCAACTGCCCCACCGCCAGCACCGGCAGCGGCATCCCGAGGGCCAGGACGACCAGGCTCACCGCGACCAGGGGCAGCGCGACCGCCCCCGCCGCGAGCGGGTGGGCGGGCCTCAGCCGCAGGGCCATGAGCCCGCCGACGACGCTGCCCGCCCCGTTGACCGCCATCAGCATGCCGTACGCCCCCGAGCCGTGGTTCTGGGTGACCAGGACGGCGGTGAGGGGGAGCATCGGGCCGAGGACCGCGAAGCCGTAGACGGTCCAGACGGCGATCACGCCCCAGAGCCAGGAGCGCGCCCGGAACTCCCGCCAGCCGTCGACGAGTTCGGCGGTGAAGGTGCCGCGCGCCGCGTCGTCGTGCGGGGCCGGGGCCAGGCGCATGAGGAAGAGGCACGCGCCGGAGACCGCGAAGGTCGCCGCGTTGGCCGCGTAGACCGCCCCGGCGCTCGCCAGCCCGACGAGCACGCCCGCGAAGGCCGGGCCGGCCATGGTCATCAGCGCCTCGGAGACCCGCAGGACGGCGTTGGCGCGCTGGACGTCGGTGGAGACCCGGGGCACGGTCGAGGCGACCCCGGGCTGGAAGAGCGCGGCGCCGATGCCCGCGACGGAGCTGAGGACGTAGACCGACCAGAGCGGCGGGTTGCCCAGCGCGAACGTCACGGCCAGCACCGAGGCGCCGATCAGCCGGAGGGCGTCGGCGATGATCATCATGCGGCGCGGGGTGAACCGGTCCGCGAGCACCCCGCCGAAGAGCACGAACACCGCCAGCGGCCCCATCCAGGCGGCCAGCGCGAACCCGACGGACGAGGCGGGACGGCCCGCGCCCAGCAGCCCGGCGGTCAGGGCGACGGGGATCATCCCGTCGCCGAAGAGCGCGACCGTACGGGCCACGAAGAAGTAGCGGAAGTTGCGGTTCCAGAGCCCGCCGGAACCGCCGGGGCCGCCCGGACCACCGGAGACTGCGAGGTCGAGCGGGGGCAGGGGCGGGAGCGAGGGCGGTCGGGTGTCACGTGGGGCGTCGGGAATGGACGCGGTCTCTGTCGGCTTCTCCATCACGTCGGTAACCTGTATCAGCCCATGGTCTATACCAGCTAGTGAGTTTTAGCCGGTGAGCGTTCGGCGGCTCTCCCACGAGCCCGCCGGCGATTTCGAGGAGGCCCGCCATGCCGCACCGCGTCGCCGTCCTGGCTCTGGACGGACTGCTCCCCTTCGAACTGGGCATCCCGGCCAGAATCTTCGGCCGCTCCCTGGACCCACAGCCGGGCAACAAGGGCGGGAAGCTGTACGAGGTCGTGACCTGCTCGATCCGCCCGCCGGGGCCCGTACGGACCGACTCCGACTACGCGATCCTCGTGGAGCACGGCCCCGAGGCGCTCGCCACCGCCGACACCGTGGTCATCCCCGCCTCCTACGAGCTGGGCCCGGTCTTCGAGGAGGGCAGGCTCACCGAGGAACTGGCCACCGCCCTCGCCCTGGTCCGGCCCGGCACCCGGATGGTCTCCATCTGCACCGGCAGCTACGTCCTGGCCGCCGCCGGATACCTGGACGGCCGCCCCGCCACCACGCACTGGTCGTCCGCCGACCACTTCCAGCAGACGTTCCCCCAGGTCCGCGTCGACCCGGACGTCCTGTTCATCGACGACGGCGACGTCCTCACCTCGGCCGGGGTCGCCGCCGGGATCGACCTCTGCCTCCACCTCGTGCGCCGCGACCACGGGGCCGCCGTCGCCAACGAGATAGCCCGGCGCACGGTCGTCCCGCCGCACCGGGACGGCGGGCAGGCCCAGTACATCCACCGCCCCGTCCCCGAACCGCAGTTCGCCACCACCACCGCGGCCCGCGCGTGGGCGCTGGGGCGGCTGGAGCGGCCGATCCTGCTGCGGGACATGGCCCAGCAGGAGTCCATGAGCGTACGGACCTTCACCCGCCGCTTCCGGGAGGAGGTGGGCACCAGCCCCGGGCAGTGGCTGACCCAGCAGCGGGTGGAGCGGGCCCGCCACCTGCTGGAGTCCTCGGACCTGTCGATCGACCAGGTGGCGCGCGACGCGGGCTTCGGCACGGCGACCTCCCTGCGCCAGCACCTCCAGGCGGCGCTGGGCGTACCGCCGACGGTCTACCGGCGCACGTTCCGGGCATCGGCGGACACGTCACGGTGAGGCGGTGGGCCGGGGGGCGGTGGGCCCGCAAGTCGGTGAGCCGGTGGGCCGGTGGGCCCTCAAGCCGATGAGCCGGTGGGCCCGCGAGCAGGTAAGCCCGCGAGCCGGTCCGTCATGGGCACGTCGCATCAGGGGGGCACGTCGTGTCAGGGGACACGCCCGCGTCAGGAGGCACGCCGCGTCAGGGGGCGTACTTCTGGACGTCGTACGCGCCCGGGACGTGGCGGCGGTCGCCGACGACACCCTGGCCTTCGCCGCCTTCCCGCCGGAGGTCGGGCACCCGTGGCGGCCCGTGCACGCACTCCACCTCGTCGAGACGGGGCGGCTCCAGGGCCAGGGCCGGCACCTGGAGGCGCTGCCCACAGCCGGTGCGGAAGAGGGAGGGTACGGGTACGCCTTCCTCCTCACCGCCGCCGCCCGGAAGCCCTTCACCGGCGCCACCGGCTTCCCGGTCGGCCCGGTCGTCCCGGTCGCGGTCCTCCGCCGGAGCGCCCCCGGCGCGGTGGTCCTCCGGCGGGCCGCCCCGGTCCACCTCGCACCAGATCCGCTTCCCGGCGCCCTCCGGCTGCCAGCCCCAGCGGTCCGCGAGGCCGTCCACCAGCTCCAGGCCCCGGCCGTTGGTGTCGTCGCCCTCCGCGTGGCGCGGGCGGGGCGGGCGGTCGCTGGCGTCGGCGACCTCCACCCGGACGGTCCCGGCCTCCCCGGCGCCACCGCCCCCGCCGAACAGCATCCGCAGCACGGCCGGGCAGCCCGTGTGGACGACCGCGTTGGTGACCAGCTCCGAGATCAGCAGGATGAGCGTCTCCGCGAGCGGCTCGTCATCCCTTATCCCGGATCCGACCAGACGCGACCGCGCCCACCTACGGGCCCGCCCCACCTCCGCGGGATCCGGACCGACCTCCAGCTGAACCTGAAGCACCTGCACCGCTCACACCATCCGAACCGGCGGACACATCGCCTCGCGCCTCCTCAGGGTCACGGAACGTGATTCCCTTACGCGACAGCATGGTTGACGTACAGTCACCGCAACAAGCGCTTCGGGCATATTCCAGCGCGAAGGAGTACGCGTGGTGCATACTGTGCGACGCACGCTGCGGGGAGTCGAACAGGAGCGCGCAGGGACCGCGAGAATCGCTTCCCGGGCAGGCCCGGCACATCTCCGGCGAGCGCCCTCGACCCGGACCGGAGCCGCCGCACAGGCCGCCCCCGGATCGTCCGGTTCCAGAACCACTCGCATCCCACGGAGCGTACCCGAGCCCGGCGCCGACTCCACCCGGTGACGAATCACGCAAAGGACACAACCCGGCATCGACGCCGACCGGCTGCGCTGAGTCACCCTCCACCCCCTGCTCCGCCCGCCCGACGACTCACGGCCGCCGGACCGCCGTACCGCCCCCGTACGCGGCCCGGATCCCCACCGAATCACCGGCCGGCGCGGCCTCGTACAGGGGCGCCGCGGGCCGGTCCGGTGCGGTGCGAGCAGGTCGGCGCAGAGGTGTTCGACCGCCGGGAGCGGTCCGCCGGGTGCTCCGAACTGCTCGCGGGCACGGGCGTGTTGAGCGGCGCTTACGGTGGTGCGGACGGCGCTCCCGAGTCGCCCGGCAGCAGTGAGAAGCGCCCCTACGCAGTGGAGTGCGCCGGAGTGCGCCCCTGGACCGGACGCCGTGGCCGCCCCCGTACGGCCACGGGCGGCTACATCGCGTCCGGCTCGATCACCGTGAAGTACACGGCGAGCGCGGAGACCACGTCGTTCTCGGCGATCAGCCCGTCCCGGTCCGTGTCCAGGCTCTGGGCCGCGATGCCCGCGATCTCGGCGCCGGCCCCGAGGACCCGGAGCGCCCGCTCCACGGATGCCACCGACGCCCGGCCGCCCTCGTTCTCGCTGTCCGCCACCGCGATGGCCGCTCGCAGGAAGGGACGGGCGATCTCCGCGAACCGCTCGGGATTGTCCCGCAGCCGCTTCACCGCCCCGCCGACGAACTCCTCACGGGTGACCCGCTGGTCCCCGTCCACATCGGCGATCCCCGCCATGCCCTGCCAGAAGGCCTCGGCCCCGGTGTAGAGCGCCTGCCCCTTGTCGCAGCGGGCCGTCGTGCTGAACTCGGTGAGCAGTCGGGCGGCCGCGGCGTTGAAGTCGGCGCGATCGATATAGCCGTTGCCGTCCTGGTCGAAGGCGGCGAAACGGTGAGCGATCTTTCGCTCGTACTCTGCGCTGTCCATGCGGGGAGCGTACGTCGCCCGGAGCCTTCACGTGTCACCGAGCGACGCCTCCTGTGTGACAACCTCGCTTCAGCACCGGCCGCTTCCGGCCGGTCACGCTCGGACCGTCAGCGGCCGGCCATCAGCGGCCGGCACGCCTCGTCGACGGCGGACGCGGTGTCCGGGTAGACCTCGAAGAGCCTCCGCACCCCCAGCGCCCCCAGCACCTTGTTGACGTGGGAGCCGTCCTCGGCGCCCCGGGCCGGGAGGATCAGCCGCAGCCGGCCGCCGCAGGACTTCATCAGGCGGCGCGAGGCGATCAGCACCCCGACCCCGCTGGAATCGCAGAAGAACACCTCGGACAGGTCGAGCACCACATCGTGCCGCCCCTCCGCCACCGCGTCGTGGACGGACTGACGCACGACGGGTGAACTCACGAGATCGAGTTCACCGCGTATCCGCAGCACGGTCCAGTCGCCCTGCTCGGCCTCGTCCACCTTCAGCGTCACGCGACTGGACCTCTCGTTCCGGGTCTCCCGGCGGTCCGGAAGTTTCCGTTCCTCCTCGCGGCTGCCCAACCGCGCGTCCATGAAACACCGTCCCGCCCTCCGGAGCCCAGGGGGTTTCCGGTGGAAATGATCACTTCGGCCGGTTTCCCCTGCTCAAGGAAGTCCGGGCGGCAAGAACGGCCGAAAGGGATCGGTGGGACCCGAGGCCCCCTTACAGCGGACAGTTGCGGCAAAGGCCGGTACGGGGCCCGTGCGGGCGACTACATTCGGACAGCGAGGGCAGAGGCCGGATCACGGAGCATCACGGAGCTGGGCACAGGGCCGGGGGCTGGGGGTTTCATGGCGAAGGACATACCGCCCCGCTGGGACCGCAGGATGCAGCAGAGGCTGACCCGCGGTGAGGCGGCGGCGCTCGGTGAGCTCTACGACCGGTTCGCCTCGCTCGTCCACAGCCAGGCGCACCGGATGCTCGACGACGAGGACGCCGCCGACCTGGTGACCCGCGAGGTCTTCGCCGAGATCTGGGAGGACCCCGAGGCGTACGACCCGAAGCAGGGGTCGATGCGCTCCTGGGTCGCCCGGCTCACCCACCGCCACTCCGTGCGGCGGCTGCGGCGGGCGGCCGCCGCGGCGTACGCGCAGGAGCACGGCGAGGGTGCCGTGCCGGACCCGGAGGAGCTGGAGCGGCGGGTGCGCAGCGCCACCGCGGCGGCGCGGGCCGACTACATCGTCTCCTCGATGCCCGCCTCCCTGCGGCAGGCGCTGGAGCTGGCGTACATCCAGCGCCGGGACTACCGGCAGGCCGCGTCCGACCTCGGGGTCACCGAGGACGAGGCCCGCCGCCGGCTCCGGCTGGGGCTCCAGCTGCTGTCCACCGCCAACATCCGGCCGCTCGAAGGGTCCGCACCACCCGGATACGGACGCCTCCGGTGAGCGGCGACGGGGACGAACGGGCCGTGACCACCTCGCCCGACACCGCCCCGAAGCCGCCGCACACCGCTCCCGACGAGCCGCCCGGCACCGTGCCCGAGCCGCCGGGCACCATGCCCGAACCGCACGGCACCGTACCCGAGCCACCGGACACGGTGCCCGAGCCGTCCGGCACCCTGCCCGAGCCGCACGCCATGACCGGGGCCGCCGCCCCGGCCCTCTCCCACCAGGTCCTCAAGGCCCTCCTCGGCGCCTGGGCGCTCTCCGCCTGCTCGGCCGAGGAGACCGCCGCCGTCGAGGACCACCTCACCGCGTGCGCGCCCTGTGCGGACGAGGCGCTGCGGTTGCGGGACGCGGTGGGGCTGCTGCACACCGACGGCTCGCTGGACCTCGACCCGACGCTGCGGACCCGGGTGCTGGACGGCTGCCTGGGGCGCCGCCCGGCCCGGCTCCCGGTGCCGGAGTGGGCCACACCGTACGACGCCGAGACCGCCCGGCTGGACGCGCTGCTCCGCGACATCGGGGACTCCGAGTGGCACGCGCCGGTCCGGCTCCAGTGGTTCGAGGAGGAGCGCGCGGTCACCCGCAGGACCACGGTCGCCGGGGTGATCGGCCACCTGATGGCCGTCGACGGGCTGGTCTCCGCCGCGCTCGGCCTGGACGACCCGCTCGACGGGGCCGCGGTGCCCGGCGGGTCCGAGGCGCCGCTCTCACCGACCCGGCGCACCGAGACGTACTGGGCGGCCGCGCACGCGCCCGCCACCCGGGCCGTCCGTGAGCCCTGGCGGGACCTCACCCACGCGCTGATCCGGACGGCGTCGCTCGCCGGGCGGAACGTGGCGGAGCGCTCCGTCTCGTACGGGGAGTTCGCCCTGCCGCTCCAGGACGCGCTGCTGGACCGGGCCTTCGAGTGCTGGGTGCACGGCACCGACATCGCGGAGGCGGTGGACTATCCGTACGCGCCGCCGTCCGCCGCCCATCTGCACCGGATGATCGACCTGGCCGCCCGGCTGCTCCCGGCCACCCTGGCGACGCGCCGCCGCTGCGGTCTCGCCGCCCCGCCGAAGGACCTCGTGGCGGCCGGGGAGCCGTGCCGCTCGCTCCATCTGGAGGTCGAGGGGCACGGCGGCGGTGACTGGTACATCCCGCTCGACTCACCGGCCGCCGTCGGCTCGCCCGACCGTGCGGTGGCGCAGGTGGCCCTGGACGGGGTGGAGTTCTGCCAGCTCGTGGCGGGCCACATCTCACCGGTCGAAGCGGCGGCGGGCCAGGAGGGCGACCGCGAGGCCATCCGCGACGTGCTGTTCGCGTCGGCCTCGCTCAGCCGGCTGTGATGCCTCGGCCTGCTGTGGTGCCCCGTACGCCGATGCCCCGTACGCCGCGGGTCAGTTGAAGATCACCGTACGGCGGCCGTTGAGCAGGATGCGCCGCTCCGCGTGCCACTTCACCGCGCGCGCCAGCGCCTGGCACTCCACGTCCCGGCCGATCGCGACGAGCTGGTCGGGGGTCACGTCGTGGCCGACGCGCTCGACCTCCTGCTCGATGATCGGGCCCTCGTCCAGGTCGGCGGTGACGTAGTGCGCGGTGGCGCCGATCAGCTTCACCCCGCGCGCGTGCGCCTGGTGGTAGGGCTTGGCGCCCTTGAAGCTCGGCAGGAACGAGTGGTGGATGTTGATGATCCGGCCGCTCAGCTGCTTGCACAGGTCGTCGGAGAGGACCTGCATGTACCGGGCGAGGACGACCAGTTCCACGTCCTCCTCGCGGACCAGCTCCAGCAGCCGCGCCTCGGCCTCCGGCTTGTCGTCCTTCGTCACCGGCAGGTGCCGGAAGGGGATGCCGTACGAGGCGACGAGCTCGGCGAAGTCCGTGTGGTTGGAGACGACGGCCGCGATCTCGACCGGCAGCGCCCCCGTACGGGAGCGGAACAGCAGGTCGTTGAGGCAGTGGCCGAACCTGCTGACCATCAGCACGATCCGCATCCGCTCCGCCGCCCGGTGGATCTGCCACTCCATCCGGAAGGCCTCCCCGATGGCGGCGAAGCTGGCGCGCAGCTTGTCGACCGTGACCGTGGCGTCCGCCGAGAAGTGGACGCGCATGAAGAACAGACCCGTGTCGTGGTCCCCGAACTGCTGGCTGTCCTCGATGTTGCAGCCGGTCATGAAGAGATAGCTCGACACGGCGTGGACGATGCCCTGCTTGTCGGGGCAGGAGAGCGTGAGGACGTACTGCTCGGACGGTACGGCGTCCGGGGCGGCCTGACGGGCGGCGGCGGGCTGCGGTGCGGTCATCCCCGTAGGGTGCCACAGCCGCCCGGAGTCGGGCGGCCGTGCTCATCATGCGGCCGTGGCCGTCATGTCCTACGGCCGGATCGCGACCCCCCTGCCGCCGGCGCCGTCACGCGACCCGGGTCATGATCCGGATGACGTCCAGGGAGTGCGGCGGCACGTCCGGGTCCTCGGCGTCGTTGGTGGCGAGCATCACATGCGCCTCGCGCGCCGCCTGGACCGCCTCCGGCCAGCCGTGGTGCTCCAGATAGGCGGAGACGGGGGCGTCCGCGCCGACCTGGTGCATGATCCGCAGCACCCGCAGGGCGGCGGTGTCCACGGCGGCCGCCTCGGCGGAGTCCCTGAATATGGTGCCGACGTACTTCTCGGCGGACCAGTTGTCGAGCCAGGTGTCCTCGACCAGGCGGTACACGGCGTCGGTGACGTCCCCGTACCCCTCGCGGCCGGCGAGCCAGCACTCGTGGTGGAAGGCGGGGTCGGAGAGCATGTGCAGCGCCGAGCGCACGTTGGTGCGCCAGCGCCACCACGGCATGTCAGTGAGCGGCATGACGCCCATGGTGGAGGAGCGACGGCCGTGACGGGAAGTGTTCTCCGAACCTTGCTGCACGGTCGTCGATCGTACGTTCCCCCTCGACGGGCCCGCGCGGGCCCCCGTAATTCACCTGGACGTCACCGAGCGTTGAAGATGCCACACCATGGCGTTACCCCGGGGGCGGGAGCGTTGCTGTCCATGACCGGACGGAGACGTACCGCCTTCCCCCGCCCCTTCCAGCTCGTCATCGGCACGGCGGCGGCCGGTGCGCTGCTGCTGTCCGGCTGTGGCGTGCTCCCCGGGGGCCCGGGGGGCTCCGGGGAGCCCGTCACCGTGATGACCTGGGCGCCCGACCAGGTGGACGACGCCGACGCGGTGAGCATGCCGGGCGTGCCCGCGATGGCCAGGACGTACGCCCGCTGGATCAACGAGCGGGGCGGCATCGCCGGGCGCGAGCTGCGGGTCATCACCTGTGACGAGCGCGACACCGCCGCGGGCGCCGAGCGGTGCGCCCGGCAGGCCGTGGAGCGGAAGGTGGCCGCGGTCGTCGGTTCGTACAGCCGGCACGGGCAGAGCGCCATCCCGGTGCTGGAGTCCGGCGGCATCCCGTACATCGGCGGCTACGGCGCCTCCGACGAGGAGTTCCGCAGCTACCTCTCGTACCCGGTCAACGGCGGCCAGTCGGCGCTCCTGGCGGGCCACGGCCGGCAGCTGGCGGGCGGCTGCGAGCGGGTCTCGCTGGTGCGGCCCGACTCCCTCGGCGGGGCCCGGATGCCGCAGCTCCTCAACACCGGGCTGCTCGCCGCCCAGCGGCCCGAGTCCACCGACATCCTGGCCCCGGAGAACGCCACCTCCTACGACGAGCAGGCGGCGAAGGCGCTGAAGGAGCGCGAGGAGGGCAGCTGTGTGACGGCGGTGCTCGGCGCCGGTACGGAGACCTTCTTCGACTCCTTCCGCCGGCTGGAGCCGGCCGGCGCGCAGGTCAGGATCTCCTCCGTGCTGGGCAGCGTCAGCCAGCAGCTCATCGACCGTACGGGCGGCCGCAAGAGCCCGTTCGAGGGGGCCTACATCACCGGCTGGTACCCGGACGCGGGCGACGCCCGCTGGAACGGGATGCGCGAGGTGATCCGCGAGCACGCCTTCGGGGACAACAGCATCGACCCGGACGACACGGGCGTGCAGACGACGTGGATCGCCTACACGGTGCTGCGGGCGGTCGTCGAGGCGATCGACGAGGACACGGTCACCGCGAACAAGGTCACCTCCACACTCAACCGGGGCACCGAGGTCGACACGGGTGGCCTGACCCCGGTGCTCCGCTGGCGGTTCAAGGACCTGCTCGGCACCTCGCCCTACCCGCGCATCGTCAACGCGGACGTGACGTTCCAGGTGGTCCGCGAGGGGCGGCTCATCGCCCAGAAGAAGGGCTTCGTGGATGTCGCGGAGGCCCTGTCGGACGCCCGGCGGACGGCCGGCTGATCCGGCCCGTCCCCCGGGGCCCGAGCGGCCGGGTCAGAGCTCCACGGGCGTGTGCTTGGTCAGGCCGTACTTCCCGGCGATGGCGTTCCACAGCTCGGAGGCCTCCTGCTTGGCCTTGGTCGCGACGCCGCTCTGCTCGTTGGCACGGGCCGTCGCGTCGGTCGACCGGGCCTCGCCGCCCTTGCAGACCTTCTTGTTCTTCTTGGCCTGCCGGGCCCAGGTGGCGTAGTGCTCGTCGGCCGCGGCGGAGGCCTTCCAGGCCCGCGTGAGCGAGGAGTTCAGCGCCTCGTGCTTCGGCAGCTCGTCCAGGGTGAGGGCCTCCAGCCGGGTCACCAGGTCGCGGCGCTGCTGGGCGGCGTCCTTCAGGTCGGTGTTGGCCTGGTCCAGGTCCGTGCAGGACTTGATCTTCTCGACCGCGCTGATCACCGCGGCCCGGCTGTTGTTGCTGTCGGCCAGCAGCTTGTCCAACGCCTCGGCCTGCGGCTTCGCCGGGTCGACCGGCGCCTTCGTGGTGGGGTCGGGGGCCGGTGAACTCTGCGCCACGACCGGCTGCTTGTCGTCCTTGGCCTGGTCGTCGCCGCCGCCTCCGCTCAGCAGCGCGCCCGCGCCGAGCCCGATGACCGCGCATCCGACGACGACCGCCGCGATGAGCGGGACGTGGGCCGAGCGTCGGCGCGGGGCGTCGCCGCCGCCCAGGGGCGGCCCGGCCGCCCCGTCGTCGTCACCGTGCCCCTTGAGCCCCTGGAGCCCCGACCGGTAGCCCTGCGGCGCCTGGGGCGGCAGCTGGCCGCCCGGGTAGCCGTAGCCCTGCTGAGGGGGCTGCTGAGGCGGCTGTTGCTGGGGGGACTGCTGCGCCGCGTCGAAGTGCGGCATGTGCTGGGTGGTGCCCGCGGGCCCCTCCGCACGGAACAGGTTGTCGAACTCCGCGGGCGGCTGCCGGTCCTCCGGCGCGCCCGGCCCGTTCCCGTACGTGGCTCCGCCGGGCACCGGGGGTATGTACTGCGTGGCGTCCGCGTCGCCGCCCGGCTGCGGCGGCGGCCCCCCGGGGCCGGGCCCGCCCGGGACCGGCGCGATGTACTGCGTGGCGTCGGCGTCCCCGCCCGGCACGCCGGGGGCGGCCCCGGACCCGGACCCGGGCCCGGCCTCCGGCGGAAGCGGCTGCCCGTAGGGCTGGGGCTGGTGGTGCTGCTGCGGCTGGGACTGGGGCTGCTGGGGCTGCTGGGGCTCGTACTGCTGCTGGTACTGCTGCTGCGGCTGGTACGGGTCGGAGTGCTGCGGCTGCTGGTGCTGCTGCGGCTGCTGGTACGCACCCGCACCGGCCTGCCCGTACGGCTGGCCGTACTGCTGGTCCTGCCCCTGGCCGTACTGCTGCCCCTGCCCCGGCCCCTGCGCGGGCGGCAACGGCTGGGCCTGCGGCTGGGACTGAGCCTGGTGATGCTGATGCTGCGACGGCTGCTGGTGCTGCTGGTGGTCCTGCTGCGGGTACCCGTACGCCCCCGGCGCCTGAGCGCCCGGCTGCCCCGGGGCGTCGGACTGCGGCCCCCACGGCCGGCCCCACGGCTGCCCGCCCGCGGGCACCGCCTGCCCGCCCTGGTCGCCCTGACCGCCGGTGGGCGCCCCGGGGGTCCAGGGGGCACCGCCGTCGGCGGGCAGCACGACACCTTCGTGCGCGGGTCGTCCAGCGGGGAGCTGTTGCTCGCCGCCCTGTCCGCTCTGCGTCACCGGGACTCCTACATGTGAACCTACGGAATCGTCGGCTCACGCTATCGGGTGGCCGCCCGCCTCCGCCAAGCGCGTGGTCCCCCTCACCACCCCTTCACAGACCGGGTAACACCCAGCACCCGCGGGACGCTGTTAAGGGCCTGCCCACCCCGAGGCCCGTCCGCGAGCCCCGTCGCGAGCCCCGCGCCAAGCCCCGCGACAGGCCCGCGCCAAGCCCCACCGCAAGGCCGTCCGCACCGGCCCGCACGCCGGACCGGCACCGCACTCGCCCCGGACCCGCCCCGCACGCGCCCCAGACCCGCCCCGCACGCGCCCCGGACTCACAGCGCGCTCGCCCCGGACTCGCCCCGCACGCGCCCCGCCCTGACGCCGCCCTGACGCTCGCCCCCTCACGCCGCCCTGACGCCGTCCTCACGCCGCCTGGAGCTCCAGCCGCTCGCCGAACTCCCGGACCGCCGGCTCCTGTCCGTACGGCGCCAACCGCTGCTGGAGGTCGTCGAGATACTCGGCACCCCGGCTGGAGCGCACCGTCCCCAGCAGCTCCATCGCCCGCGTCCCCGTGTGGCAGGCGCGCTCCACCTCGCGCTGCTGGACCTGGGCCGAGGCGAGCAGCACGAGCCCGATGCCCCGGCGCCTGGCCCGGGTCTCCGGCAGGGCGGCCAGCGCCTCCTCGGCCCGCCGCGCGGCCTCCGGCGCCTGGCCGAGGTCCCGGTGGCAGTGGGCCAGCTCGTCCGCGAGGTACCCCGTGTCGAAGTGGATGATCCAGTCGGGGTCGTCGCCCTTCTCCGGATCGGCCTGCTCCAGCGCGGCGACCGCCCGCCCCATCACCACCTGGCAGGTCCGGGCGTCCCCGAGCAGCGCGTGGCCCCGGGCCTCCGCCGCGTAGAACATCGCCTGGGCGCGGGGGGAGACCTGGCCCCGGGCCCCTTCCTGGGCGGCGCGGGCGAGTTGGGAGATCTCGCGCGGGTTGCCGAGCTGGGCGGCGAGGTGGCTCATCGAGGCGGCCAGCACATAGCCGCCGTACGCCCGGTCCCCGGCCGCCTGGGCCAGGCGCAGGGCCTGGATGTAGTAGCGCTGGGCGAGGCCGGGCTGACCGGTGTCGACGGCCATGTAGCCGCCGAGCTCGGTGAGGCGAGCGACCGCGGCGAACAGCTCGCGGCCGACCTGTTCGCGGTACGCCCCCGAAAGCAGGCCGGAGACCACGCTGTTGAGGTAGTGCACGAGCACCGGGCGGACATGGCCGCTGCCGAAGCGGTGGTCGAGGTCGGTGAGGGCGGTCGTCATCGCCCGCACCGCCGACACGTCCGCCATCCCGACGCGGGCCCCGGCCACCCGTTCGACCTGGGGGTCCTTGCCGGAGATCAGCCAGTCGCGGCTGGGCTCGACCAGCGCGGAGGCGGCGACGGCGGACCCGGTGAGCAGATCGCGGCGGCCGACGTCGCTGCGCCACAGCTCGCAGACCTGCTCGATCGCCCCGGCGACGGTCGGCGCGTACTGGAGGCCCACACCGGAGGCCAGGTTCTTGCCGTTGGCCATGCCGATCTCGTCGATCGTGACCGTACGGCCCAGCTTGCGGCCGAGCGCCTCGGCGATGATCCCCGGGGCCCGGCCCCGGGGTTGCTGTCCGCGCAGCCAGCGGGCGACGGACGTCTTGTCGTAACGCAGGTCGAGGCCGCGCTCGGCTCCGACCATGTTGACGCGGCGCGCGAGGCCCGCGTTGGAACAGGCGGCTTCCTGGATGAGCGTCTGGAGCCGTTCGTTGGGCTGGCGGGCTACGAGAGGCCTTGCTGCCATTTTTCCCCCTGGAACAGTCTGGATACGCGGTGATCGGTGGAAGGATCACTGCCCGTCACATACACAAGAAATGCGCATATTCCATCGGCATTCGGTACGGGTACGGCGAGTTGCCCGGTCCCGCTGGGTGCTACCCGCCCATCGAGTCACCGCCTCATGCGCGCCCCCGCCCGTGCTCCGATGCGCCCCGCGTGCGGGGCCGATGCGCCGTGACCGGGTCCCGCGCGCCCGTAACCCCGGGTGGTACCGGGAGTTGTGCTGGGCGTGGAAGAGCCCATCGGAGTCACGGAAGCCGCACCGGTCCCCCAGCAGCGGGGCGAGCACCTGCTCGACGCCGCGGTGCGGTACGCGGAAGAGCGCCACTGGGACGTGTTCCCCGGCACCTGGCTGGAGGCGGTGAGCGGCAGGGAGCTCTGCTCCTGCGGGGAGGCGGCCTGCGCCCTGCCCGGGGCCCACGCGGACCGGCGCGACTGGGAGGGCCGGGCGACCGGCAGCGGGGCCGCCGCCCGGCGCATGTGGTCCCGGCAGCCGCGCGCCTCGGTGCTCCTGCCGACCGGCCGCGCCTTCGACGCGCTGGAGGTCCCGGAGTCCGCCGGCTTCCTCGCGCTGGCCCGGATGGAGCGGATGGACCTCACGCTCGGCCCGGTCACCCGCACCCCCGACCGCCGGATGCACTTCTTCGTGCTGCCGGGCGCGGCGGCCAAGGTCTCCGAGCTGGTGCGCGCGCTCGGCTGGAACGCCGAGGCGATCGACCTGACCGGCCTCGGCGAGGGCCGTTACGTGGCGGCCCCGCCCACCCGGGTCGGCGGCCGCGGAGCCGTGCAGTGGGCCCGCAGGCCCACCAACGTCAACCGCTGGCTGCCCGATGCGGCCGAGCTGATCAGCCCGCTGGCGTACGCCTGCGCCCGCGAGGCGGCGGACGCCCGCGCCCGCGTCTCGTAGCGCCGGGAAAGGCCTTTCGTAGGGTGGTCCCCATCTAGCGGGGATATCGAAAGGCTGTGCCATGCCGGACCAGGCAGATGCGCGTACGGAAGCTGCGCGTGCGGAAGACGCGCGTACGGAGACAGGCGCGACGGCGGGCGGTGCGCCGACCGGGCCGCCCGCTGTGCGCGTACAGGGGCTGTGGAAGCGGTTCGGTGAACAGGTCGCCGTCTCGGGGATCGATCTGGAGCTGCCCGCGGGCAAGTTCATCGGCCTGGTGGGGCCCAACGGGGCGGGCAAGACGACGACGCTCTCGATGGTCACCGGGCTGCTGAGGCCCGACATGGGGAAGATCGAGGTCGCGGGCCACGACGTGTGGACGGACCCGGTCGCGGTGAAGTCCCGGATCGGGGTGCTGCCCGAGGGGCTGCGGCTCTTCGAGCGGCTGTCGGGGCGCGAACTGCTCGCGTACAACGGGCGGTTGCGCGGGCTGCCGGGCGACGAGGTCGACAAGCGGGCCGCTCAGCTCCTGGACGTCCTGGACCTCGCGGGCTCGCAGCACAAGCTGGTGGTCGACTACTCGACCGGGATGCGGAAGAAGATCGGCCTCGCCGCCGCCCTCCTCCACAACCCCGAAGTGCTCTTCCTGGACGAGCCGTTCGAGGGCGTCGACCCGGTCTCGGCCCAGACCATCCGGGGCGTGCTGGAGCGCTACACCCGGTCCGGGGCGACCGTGGTCTTCTCCAGCCATGTGATGGAGCTCGTCGAGTCGCTCTGCGACTGGGTGGCCGTGATGGCCGCGGGCCGGATCAAGGCGCAGGGCACCCTGGCCGAGGTGCGCGGCGACGCCCCCTCGTTGCAGAACGCCTTCCTCGAACTGGTCGGCGCGGGCGCCCGGGACACCAGCGGCTCCCTCGACTGGCTGGGCGGCACCCGATGAGCGTGCTGGACGCCCCCGTCACCGCCGCCGCCCCGGCCGCGCCCACGGCGGGCCTGACCCCCGTCTTCGTACGGCTCAAGCTGACGCTCCTGCGCAACGGGCTGCGGCAGTCGTCCGGGCGCAAGGCCGCGTTCATCGTCTCCCTCGTCTTCACGCTGCTGCTCGCGGCCGGCCAGGTCCTCGGCCTGGTCCTGCTGCGCGGCAACACGCACGCGGGCACGGTCGTGGTGCTGCTGACGGCCGTCGTGGCGCTCGGCTGGGCGGTGCTGCCGCTCTTCTTCCCCAGCGGGGACGACACGCTCGACCCGACGCGGCTGGTGATGCTGCCGCTGCGGCCGCAGCCGCTGGTCCGGGCGCTGCTGGTCTCCTCGATGATCGGCATCGGGCCGCTGTTCACCCTCTGCCTGGTGCTCGGCTCGGTCCTCGCCCTGGCGCACGGGCCCGCGGGCATCGTGTTCGCGGTGCTCGCGCTCCCGCTGACGATGCTGCTCTGCGTGGCGCTGTCGCGGGCCGTCGCCACCGCCAACGTACGGCTGCTCAACTCCCGCAAGGGCCGCGACCTCGCGGTGCTCAGCGGGCTGGTGATCGCGGTGGGCATCCAGTTCGTCAACTTCGGCGCGCAGCGGCTCGGCCAGTCCGGCGGGCTCTCCGCGCTGGAGCCGGCCGGGAACGTGGCCCGCTGGCTGCCCGGCGCCTCCGCGATAGCGGCGGTGGACGCGGCGTCGGACGGTTCGTACGGGGTGGCGGTCGCGCAGCTGCTGGTCACGGCGGCGGCCCTGGTGGCGCTGGTGTGGATGTGGCAGCGGGGGCTGGTGAAGCTGATGACCGCCCCGGACGGCTCCACGCTGGCCGCGGCGGCGCCGACCCGCAAGGAATCGGACCGTGCGGGTCTGTCCGGGCTGCTGCCGGAGGGCCGTACGGCGACGGTCGTGCACCGCAGCCTGCTGTACATCGCTCGGGACCCGAAGACCAAGGCGGCCTGGGTGACGGCGCTGGCGATCGGCGCGATCGTCCCGCTGCTCAACGCGTTCCAGGGCACCGGCTCGGTCTACTTCACCTATTTCGCCTGCTTCGCCGCCGGGATGCTCGGCATGCAGATGTACAACCAGTTCGGCCAGGACACCTCCGCCTTCTGGATGGTGGCCCTGACGATCTCCTCGACCCGCGACGCCTACGTCGAACTGCGGGCGCGGGCGCTGGCCCTGCTGCTGATCACGCTCCCGTACACGGTGCTGGTCTGCGTGGCGACGGCGGCGGTACTGGGCCGGTGGCAGGCGCTGCCGGGGGCGCTCGGCATCTCCTTCGCGCTGCTGGGCGCGATGCTGGCGATCGGGGCGGTCGCCTCGGCACTGTTCCCGTACTCGATCCCGCAGGAGGGCGCGTTCAAGAACGTGGCGCCCGGACAGGGCGGGCTCGCGTGGATCTCCATCATGACCGGCATGCTGGCCGCGCCGGTACTGGCCGGACCGGTGATCGCGCTGACGATCTGGCTGCACGTCGCGGACCACGACGGCGCGCTGTGGCTCGTGATCCCGGCGGGGATCGTGTACGGGGCGTCCCTCGGGTGGGCCGGGCTGCGCATCGCGGCACCGCGCACGGCGAACCGGCTGCCGGAGATCCTCGCGGCGGTCAGCAAGGGGTGAGCCCCCGGAGGTGTCACGGGGCGACCGGCTCCCGGTCGCCCCGGGCATCCTCGGCGAGCTGCTCCAGGAACGGCTCCACCGCCGCCCGCCACCCCTCCGGCTGGTCGTAGTGGACGAGGTGCCCCGCGTCCGCCACCTCCGCGTACTGGCCGCGGGGCAGCACCCGGACCATCTCCTGCGCCTCGGCCCGCCCCAGCTCCCCGTCGAGCCCGCGCAGCACCAGGGTGGGGCAGCGCACCTGCGCCAGCTCCTCCCAGTGCGCGTCGAAGACCCAGGTGGCGCGGGAGAGGAGCATCTGGCGGCGGGAGAAGACCGGGCGCCAGCCGTCCTCCGTCTCCGTCATCACCTCGGCGTAGAACGCGCCGCGCGAGGGGTTCGGCCGCTCCACCCAGGGGTCGTCCTCGCCGAACCACTTCCGTACGTCGGCGAGGGTGGCGAAGGGCAGCGGCCAGGAGTCGAACCAGTCGCTCCACTCGCGCTGCGAGGCCGCCCCGAGGGCGGAGGCCCGCATGTCGCAGATGACGACGGCGCGGACCAGGTCGGGGCGCTTGGCGGCGAGCTGCCAGCCGGTGAGCGCGCCCATGGCGTGGCCGATGACGGTGACGGGGCCGAGCTCGAGCTGTTCGATCGCGGCCTCGGCGTCACTGACGTAGGCGTCGCGGGTGTACGGGCCTTCGGCCGGCTTGTCGCTGCGGCCGTGGCCCCGCTGGTCGAGGCCGACCGCCCGGTACCGCTCGGAGAGCCAGCGGGCGGTGGGGGCCCAGTGGGAGGCCCGGCCCATCAGCCCGTGCAGCAGTAAGACGCCGGGGGCCCGGTCCGCACCCGCACCGTCCGCACCCGCACGCTCCTTGGGCGGATCCGCGAACTCCCACGCCGCGAGGCGTACGCCGTCGGATCCGGTCACATCGATGCGCCGCACCATAGTCCTGGCACCCCCTTCTGGTCCTCGATCACCATGGGTCCTCGATCACCGCGTGGTTGGGTCCTCGATCACCGCGTGGTCGCGCGTCACCGCGCGGGCGCACACGCAGACTATCGAACTCTTATTCGAAAACAGGGATCCGTATGCGAAAACAGGGTTCTGCCGCTCAACACCCCACGTTCGAGTGACATGCGGCGAGGATTGCCGTCGGCCGGCCTGGGGAGATCTTCAACGGGAGGCGGACCACTCGGGGACAGGGGTCCGTGGGGAGTGACCTTGAGAGCTCGGGGCTCCAGGTCAGCACAGGGGAGGACAGACCCCGGCGCCTGCGGGCGCCGGGGTCGCCCCTTGTGCGCGACAACGATGGCGAAGGCCGGTGAGGCCGCCACCGGACCTTGCCGGACCGGGGGGTCCGAGGCGTCGGAGGGGTCCGAGGGGTCTGAGGGTGTGGTGGCTGGGGGCGTGGTGGCCGGGGGCCCGGTGTCCGGGGGCGTGGTGGCCGGGGGCCCGGTGTCCGGGGGCGTGGTGGCCGGGGCCAGGGGGGCCCGGAGCGGTGCGTCCGGGGCCGTGGCGGCCGGGGCCAGGCCGTCCCGGACCGCGACAGCCGGAACCGGGGCGTCCGGGATCGTGGCCGCCGCCGGTCGGCGGGCGTGCCGGTAAGACGGGCGCATTCCCTGCTCCCTCCCCGACCGTGCCGGCCGCTTCCGGTCCGGCACCCTCAGGTCATATGCCTGGCCTCAGCCTGGCACGCGATCCGCCCGGCCGCTGCGATACCGACGGGAAACCCGGAACCCGCCCCCCAGACCGTCCGGAACCCGCCCTGCCCCGTCCGGGACCCGCCCCGGCCTGTCCGGAACCCGCCCCCAGCCGGTCCGGTTCGTCCGAGATCCGCCCCGGCCCGTCCGGCGTCCGAGGACGGAACCTCGCCCGGGTGAGCGGCGCCCCGGACCTCTGCGTACGTCCCCGACCTCTCCGTACGCCCCGAATCTCGACGTACGAACCGGACCTCTCCGTACGCCCAGGACCTCGACGTACGAACCGGACCTCTGCCTACGCCCCCGGGACGCACGGGCCCCCGGCGGCGCCTACGTCAGGCCTTGGCGACGAAGACGTGCGAGGCGACCTCGGTGTCCAGCTCGGCCGCCTCCCCGCTGGAACCGACCAGCACACCGCCGGGCGACTCCGTCACGCTGACCACCGAACCGGGCTGGACCCCGGCCCGCCGCAGCGTGTACATCAGCTGGGCGTCCGTCTGGATCGGCTCCCCGATCCGCCGCACGATCACGGTCTTGCCCTCCGCCCCCGGGTCGAGCTCGGCCAGGCTCACCATGGAGTCGTCCAGGAACGGGGCGGCCTCGGACTTCTCGCCCAGCTCCTCCAGGCCCGGGATCGGGTTCCCGTACGGAGACTCCGTCGGGTGCCGCAGCAGCTCCAGCACCCGCCGCTCCACGGCCTCGCTCATCACGTGCTCCCAGCGACAGGCCTCGGCGTGGACCTGCTCCCACTCCAGGCCGATCACGTCGACCAGCAGGCACTCGGCGAGCCGGTGCTTGCGCATCACGCGCGTGGCGAGGCGGCGGCCCTCCTCGGTCAGCTCCAGGTGACGGTCCCCCGCCACCTGGACGAGCCCGTCGCGCTCCATGCGGGCCACCGTCTGGCTGACCGTCGGACCGCTCTGGTCCAGCCGTTCGGCGATCCGGGCGCGCATGGGGACCACGCCTTCCTCTTCGAGTTCGAGGATGGTTCGGAGATACATCTCCGTGGTGTCGATCAGTCCGGACATACGTGCCCCTCGATGCTGTGACAGAAATCGTCGTGCGATGGCCCTGCGCCCAATTCTGACGCATAGCTCCGACAACCGTGCCGCGTCTGCCGAAGACCGCGCGACCAAGGCCACCAGGCGCTATTGACAGGCCACTGGTCCAGACCGCAACGTGATCGGCGGCGCCGCCATTCCCACCCCGTCGAAAGGGCTCTCCCCGATGAGCGACAGCAAGCTGGCCGGTCAGTTCTTCGATGCGGCGATCGGCCTGCTTCAGCAGGTCCGGGACGAGGAGTCGGGCTCCATCGCCGCCGCCGGTGCGGCCATCGCCGACACGGTCGAGGCGGGCGGCCGGCTGTTCGCGTACGGCGCCGGGCACTCCTCCCTCCCCGCCCAGGACGTCGTCTACCGGGCGGGCGGGCTGGCCCTGATGAACCTGCTCTCGGTGCCCGGCACCGTCGGCGTGGACGTCATGCCCGCCACCCTCGGCTCCGCCCTGGAGCGGGTGGACGGCCTGGCCTCGGCGGTCCTGGACTCCAGCCCCGCCGCCGCCGGCGACGTGCTCGTCATCATCTCGCTCTCCGGCCGCAACGCGCTCCCGGTCGAGATGGCCCAGAACGCCCGCGCCCTCGGGCTGAAGGTCATCGGCGTCACCTCGGTCGCGTACGCGGAGAACACCCGCTCCCGGCACCCCTCGGGCGGCTTCCTGCGCGACCACTGCGACATCGTCCTGGACAGCAAGATCGCGATCGGGGACGCGGAGCTGACGGTCCCCGGCGTCGAGGCCCCCTTCGCCCCGGCCTCCACCGTGGTGACCAGCGCGATCATGCAGTCGATGATGGCGGCGGCGGCCGAACAGCTGGTGGCCCGCGGCGTCGAGCCGCCGCTCCTGCGCTCGGGGAACGTGGACGGCGGCCACGACTGGAACGGCCGGGTGATGACGGAGTACCGGGAGCGGATCTTCTACCGCCACTGACCCCCGCACGAACGCACGCCTTGCCCGACCCCTTACCGACAGGCATGGCCCCTGCGCGCCTCAGGGGTCGGTAGGGCGCGCGCCTCACCGGCCCCTGCTCGCCTTACCGGCCCCCGCGTGCCTCACCGGTCCCCCCTGCTCGCCTTACCGACCCCCGCGCGCCCTACCGGCCCCCCCTCCGCGCCTTACCGGCCCGGCCCCTGCTCGCCTCACCGATCCTCGTCGCCTTCCACTGCTCCCCGCACCGCACGGCCAGGGGCGCGTCGGCAGGGCCTCAGGGGGCCGGTCGCCCCACCACCCGCGCCAGGTCGACGGCGCCCGCGACCCGGGCCGCCACCGTCTCCGCGTACGCCGTGTCCGGGCGCTCGAAGGCGGTCCGGTTCGCCGCGCGCAGGAACGTCAGCACACCCACCGTCCGCCCCCGGCTCCGGAGCACCGTGCACAGGCCGTGGGCCGCGTCCTTGGGCCAGCGGCGCTCGGCCGCCCAGGCCGCCGCCACCGCGGCGTCCCCGGCGCCCGCGCTCGTACGGACCGAACCGGCGCGCTCGACGGCCTGGAGGGCCGGGTGCTGAGGGCCGTAACGGACCGGGATCGAGCCGCCCGCGACCAGCAGGCAGGGGCCGGGCGCGTCCGTGGGCGTGGCGGCGGTACGCACCAGGCGCTCGCCGCCCTCCACGGGCGTCCCCGCCGTCCGGTCGCTCGCCGTCTGGTCGCCTCCCGCCGTCCGGTCGCCCCCCGCCGGGCGGCCGGACGCCACCGGGCCGTCCCCCGTCAGGTCGCCCGCCGCCGGGCCGCCCCCCGTCAGATCGAGGAGTACGTGGTCGGCGAAGCCGGCCAGTGCGAAGTCGAGCAGGGACGTCACGGCCTCCATCGGGTCCTCGCACTCGGAGGCCGTACGCGCCGCCCGGTGCAGCTGGCTCGTCCGGAACCGCAGCCGGTCGGCCTCCTGCTGCGCCAGCTTCGCCGCCGTCACGTCCCGGAAGAGCCACCCCACCCCGAGCGGAACCGGCTCCTCCGTCAGCGGTGAGGCCAGCCGCGAGAACCCGCTGCGCCAGCATCGCCGCCGCTCGCCCTCCGCCGTACGCAACGTCACCCACAGCTCGGCCGGGGCTCCCGGGGCACCTCCGGCGAGCACATGTTGCAGGGCCGCCTCCAGCTCCTCGACGCCCTGGACCACCAGTTCTCCGAGCGGCCGGCCGAGGAGGGTGGTGCGGCCGCCGCCGAGCGCTCTGGAGGCGTACGCGTTGACCACGGTCGGGCGGAGGTCGACGTCGACGAGCACCACGCCCCAGGACGCGTCCTCCAGCAGCGCCTCGCTCAGCGCGATGGCCCGCTCCAGGTCGATCTGCGCGTGCACCTCGCTGAACGCGCAGTACACCCCGGCCGGGTTGCCGTCCGCGCCGAGGACGCGGGCGGACTGGGTCCGCACCAGCACCCGGCTGCCGTCCTTGCGCAGCAGCGCGAACTCGTGGACCTGACGCCCCGGCGTGTCCATGGCGGACATGAGCCGCCCCTGCACCTCGTGCGCGTCGGCCCGGCGGACCGCCCACCCGGCGAACCCCGTACGCCCCACGGCCTCCTGCGCGGACCAGCCGAGGATGCGCTCGGCCTCGCGGTTCCAGTGGGTGACGGTGCCGGCCGCGTCGAAGGCACAGAGCGCCGCGTCCATGCCGTCGAGGAGGGCGGCCAGCAGCTCGGCCCCGGAGTCGGCGACGGGACCCTCGTCACCGCCGCCCTCACCGCCCCCGGTGCCACCGGCGCCGTCGTCACCGCCTCCGGCACCGCCGCCGTCGCCCTCGCCGGAGGCGGGCGGTCCGGGGCACATGGGCCCGCCCGTACCGCCGGGACCGTCGTCCGGTCCGAGCTCGTCGGTGGTACCGCTGCTCCTGGAAGCACCCACTCCGTACCCCCCGCAGAACGTGTCGGCCGTTTCCCCGCGCGTCACCGCGCGTATTGCTGCACGTCAGACCATTCAACTCGAACGTGACCCAGTGCACATCCCACTTCGCCAAATAAATGGGTTGAGCGGCCGCCCGGCCCGCTCCTAGGCTGAAGCCACACAAGAAAGGAGGTGTTCCGGAAGTGATTTCTCTTCGGACTCGTGAGGTGGCTGCGGGCTGACGCCCGTTGTCACGCACTTTCGCAGTGCATGGCCGGACGCCGGCCAATCCCCAGCAGTCACCGACCCGCAGGCTCGCCGGTAAGTCCGGCCGGCTCCTCTGTGCACGGAGGAACCCGAGCCTGCGGGTTTCTGCGTTCACGGTTCCCGTGGGCGTCTGCCCGGCCGACGGACCTACGCGCTTACGGGCTGCGGGCTGCGGGGCCGAGCCCCCGGTCCCCCGGGCCTACCGGCCTACGGGCAGAGCCGCTCCACCCGCCACCCGGAGGCCGCCCCGTCCTCCCTCACGTACCGCAGCCGGTCGTGCAGCCGGTTCCCGTGCCCCTGCCAGAACTCGATGGTCTCCGGGACCACGCGGAAGCCGCCCCAGGCCGGCGGGGCGGGCACCTTCTCGCCCTCGGGGTAGCGCGTGGCCAGCTCCTCGTACCGCTTGACGAGCTCCTCGCGGGAGTCGATGACCGTGGACTGGTCACTGGCCCAGGCGCCGAGCTGGGAGCCGTGCGGACGGGTACGGAAGTAGCCGACGGTCTCCTCGCGGGAGACCCGGGAGGCGGTGCCGGTGACGATCACCTGGCGGGCCATCGGGTGCCAGGGGAAGAGCAGCGAGACGTACGGGTTGGCGGCCAGCTCGCGCCCCTTGCGGGAGCCGTAGTTCGTGAAGAAGACGAAGCCCCGGCCGTCGTACTGCTTCAGCAGGACCGTGCGCGCGGAGGGGCGGCCGTCCGGGGTGGCGGTGGAGACGATCATCGCGTTGGGCTCGTGGAGCACGCCGCCCACGGCGACCTGGCGGAACCAGCGGGCGAACTGGTCCATCGGGTCGGCGCTGAGATCGGACTCGGTGAAGTCCTCGGAACGGTAGTGCTCGCGCATGGCGGCGGGATCGGTGGTGGAATCGTCGGGGAGGGGTCCCGAAGAACCTTCTGGTGTGGGCACGGCCCCATCCTGCCGCAGCGGCGGAGTGTGCCCGGCGGGGAGGGCACGTAACCACGCACCGCCGAAATGGAGTCCTGTGCCGGATGTCACGCTTCCCCGCTCCGTGAGAACCCGCCAATATCTTGGGTCAGGCCTCATAGGTCTTGGGGCCTGGGGGCCTGGGGGCTTTGAGGCCTGGGGGCCTTGAGGCCTTGGGGTCGTAGGGCCGTCGCCCATCCGCCGCCGAACTGAGGGAGCCGCCTGATGTCCGACTTCGTACCCGGTCTTGAGGGAGTCGTCGCGTTCGAAACGGAGATCGCCGAACCGGACAAGGAAGGCGGTGCCCTCCGCTACCGAGGGGTCGACATCGAGGACCTGGTCGGCCACGTCTCCTTCGGCAATGTCTGGGGCCTGCTGGTGGACGGGGCGTTCAACCCCGGGCTGCCGCCGGCCGAGCCGTTCCCGATCCCCGTGCACTCGGGTGACATCCGGGTCGACGTGCAGTCCGCGCTCGCGATGCTGGCGCCGGTCTGGGGCCTGAAGCCGCTGCTGGACATCGACGAGGAGACCGCCCGGGACGACCTGGCGCGGGCCGCGGTGATGGCGCTGTCGTACGTCGCCCAGTCGGCACGCGGCCAGGGGCGGCCGATGGTGCCGCAGCGCGAGATCGACAAGGCACATTCCGTGGTGGAGCGGTTCATGATCCGCTGGCGCGGCGAGCCGGACCCCAAGCACGTCAAGGCGGTCGACGCGTACTGGACGTCGGCGGCCGAGCACGGCATGAACGCCTCCACGTTCACGGCCCGGGTCATCGCCTCCACGGGCGCCGATGTGGCGGCCTCGCTGTCCGGCGCCGTGGGCGCGATGTCGGGCCCGCTGCACGGCGGCGCCCCCTCGCGGGTCCTCGGCATGATCGAGGAGATCGAGCGTACGGGCGACGCGACGGCGTACGTGAAGCAGGCGCTGGACCGGGGCGAGCGCCTGATGGGCTTCGGCCACCGCGTCTACCGCGCCGAGGACCCGCGCGCCCGCGTCCTGCGCCGCACGGCCCGCGAGCTGGCGGCGCCGCGCTTCGAGGTGGCGGAGGCGCTGGAGAAGGCGGCCCTGGAGGAGCTGCACGCGCGGCGCCCGGACCGCGTCCTGGCGACGAACGTGGAGTTCTGGGCGGCGATCGTGCTGGACTTCGCGGAGGTCCCGGCGCACATGTTCACGTCGATGTTCACATGCGCCCGTACGGCGGGCTGGTCGGCGCACATCCTGGAGCAGAAGCGCACGGGCCGCCTGGTCCGCCCGTCGGCGACGTACGTGGGCCCGGGGACGCGGAACCCGCGCGAGATCGACGGGTACGCGGACATCGCGGGGTGAGCGCCTCGTAGGCGGCGGGGGATGTTGGATGTGCCGGCACGGGGTACGCGTACCGGCACATCTCCGACCCGAGGAGGCCCACCGTGACCACCCCACGACCGCCGCGACCGTCCCTGACCCTGTCCAGCACGGTGCTCGACGCCCCGGACGCGGCGGAGCTGGCGGACTTCTACCGCCGCCTGCTGGGATGGGAGCCGGTGCAGGAGGAGCCGGACTGGGTCAAGCTCCTCCCGCCCGGCGGCGGCTCCGGCCTGGGCTTCCAGACGGAGACGGCGTACGTGCCCCCGGTCTGGCCCGCCTCCCCCGGCGACCAGCTGATGATGCTGCACCTGGACTTCGAGGTGACGGACCTGGAGGCGGGCGTGGCCCACGCGGTCGCGGAGGGCGCGACACCGGCGGAGTTCCAGCCCCAGCACGACGTACGGGTCCTCTTCGACCCGGCGGGCCACCCGTTCTGCCTCTTCGTCGACGACCAGGTGCCGGGCGAGACTCCGGCGATCAGCCCCGAGTGGGTGGCGGAGCAGACCCGGGACATCAAGGGGCAGGACCAGGTGACGGCGGCGGACGCGGTGCGGCCGGACCGCCGGAAGGCGGCGGGCACGGCGGAGCCGGACGTGTCGCCGTAGGACGGCGGATCGGCTCATGAGCTCCTCGGCCCATCGGCTCCACGGCTCCACGGCTCCTCGGCTCCTCGGCTCCTCGGCTCCTCGGCTCCTCAACTCACCAACTCATCGACTCATCGACTCATCGACTCACCAACTCATCGGCCGGAGTGCACGGCTGACTGAAGCCCTGGCTAGATTCCACACATGGACGACATGGATACGCACGGGAGAGCAGAAGTCCACCGATCACCCTCATCCTGGCAACAGCCCTGCCCACCACCGGCATCGGCTGAGCGCACCGCCCTGGTGGAGGGACTGGCGAAACGCGTCCTGGCACTCGCCCCGGGCCGCCTGCTCGTCGGCATCGACGGCTTCACGGCAGCGGGGAAGACGAGCTTCGGCCACGAACTGGCCACGGAAATAGCCCGGTCGGGCCGCCCGGCGCTCCGAGCAACCCTCGACGACTTCAAGAACCCCTGGAAGGACCGCCACCTGTACGACCGGGAGTCCGGCGAGGGCTACTACCGCAACGCATACGACTACGACACGGCCAAGCGCCTCCTCCTGGACCCCGCCCGCTCCCCGCAGGCCACGTCCTGCGCCCTCTGCTCCATCGACCCGCTGACACAGGAGGACCACTCGACCCGGACGACGCCGCTCACCCCGGACTCGGTGCTGATCGTGGACGGCGTGTTCGCGTTCCGCCCGGAGATCGACGCGTACTGGAACTTCCGCATCTGGATGGACGTGGACGCCGAACTCTCCGTACGCCGGGGCGCGGAGCGCGACCAGAACTGGGCGGGCACGGACGCGGAGTCGATCCACCGCAACCGCTACTTGGTGGCGGAACGCCTGTACCTCGGGGAGGTGGACCCGCTGCCGAGGATGGACGCGATGGTGGACAACACGAACTTCGCACGACCACGCCTGCTCACCGGCTGACGGCGGGGCTGCGGCTGCGGCCTGCCGGTGCGACCACCACTCATTGGCCGGCGCTTGTTTTGCTCACCTTAGGAGCGGGGGTGGTGCGGCATCGGATAATGGGGGCTGTGCGGCTTCCGAGGGGGGAGTTGGGTGGGTAGGGTGATATGTCCGTTTCCCAAGAAGTAACGAAAAACAGGCTCCAAGCCCCCTAAAACCGCAGGTCACGAACTGTGCTCCCCGCGCGTGCGGGGGTGGTCCCACCAGCGGCTCCGGCCACCTGGCCCGGTCCACGTGCTCCCCGCGCGTGCGGGGGTGGTCCCGGTGCCGTCCTTCGCGATCACACCGTGGCACAGTGCTCCCCGCGCGTGCGGGGGTGGTCCCATCGCCCTGATCGTCGAAGTCCAGCCCGTGCAGTGCTCCCCGCATGCGGGGGTGCTCCCTCTTCTACTCGCCCAGCGCTTCGGCCGGACAGTGATCCCCGCACATGCGGGGCTTCTCGCGACCCAGGCCCAGGCCCCGCCCCCACAGGCCCAGCGGACCGACCCACCCGACGCGACCCCCACCGTCCGCATGGAGGCCCCTCACACGGGCCGCCGCCTCCCGGGCCCGATGACCTCGCGCGGGTCGCGTAGCCACACCTGTTGCCCCCGGTCGGTCACGGTCAGCCCGAACTGATCCGCCTCGGGCCGTCCCACCGACTCGTACTCCCACCAGGTCTGTTCGATCTCCTCCCACAGCAGCCCCGGCCCGTACTGCCATACCTCTTCCCCGGTGGCGGCCGTCGCCCCCGCTCCGTTCTCGCGGGTCACCCACACCTGGGCACCTTCCGAGGTGTCCTGGTGGATGAGCCGTACGCCTGGTAGCCGAGCCCCGGCGTACAGGGCGAACCCGAGGTCGAGGAGCCGGGCGGGGTCCAGGCCTGCGGCACGAGCCCGGCCCTTGCCCCGCACCTCGTGGAGATCGGGTGCCCGGTGGGAGCGCATCGGCATGTACGTCGCCCCGCCGCAGAACGGCCCCACCGCCGTACCGTCGCCCCGGACACGGAGCTGGACCAGGGCACCGGACCAGAACTCCCGGGCCAGCGGGGCCACAAGAACCCCACCAGGCCGGACCTGCCGGACCAGCCCGTACGGGACGTGCCGCAGCGCACAGGTGGCGATCAGCCGGTCCACCAGCCCCAGGCCGGGCCAGGGCTGCTCACCGTCCCCGACCCGCAGACGCGGCCGATACCCGGCCCGCGCGAGCGCCTCTGCCGCCTGCCGGGCCACGACAGGGTCCAGCTCGACGCTGTGAACCAGGTCGCCGCCGAGCCGCTCGCAGAGCAACGCGGCGACGTACCCCGTACCGGTCCCCACCTCCAACACCCGCATGCCGTCCTCGACCTCGAGCAGCCCGAGCATCCGGGCCACCATGGAGGGCATCGAGTTCGATGACGTCGCCACACCGGGCCCGCCCTCAGCCCCGTCATCGAGCTGGGTGACGACCGGCTCGTCGCTGTTGACCAGGGCGAGCCAGGCGTCCGTCCCCACGACCGGCACGCACCGGTCGGCCAACTGCCGCCAGGCGCGCGCCGGGACGAACCGGCTACGCGGCACAGCGTCGAACACCCGCCGCCACCGGGCATCCAGCAGCCCCCGCTCGGCCAGCGCCTGCACCAAGCCCGGGTACGTGGGGATGTGCTGTGCGGTGCTCACGACAGCGGGGCGTACTTGGGGCGGCTACCGTCCGGAGACGGCTTCGGCTCCTGAGGCGGCGTCCACGGCTTGTCCGACGGAGGACCACCATGCTTGCCGTCATCGGTCAGTGCGGTGCTGTTCATCGTGCATCTCCTCTGTGTGGTGGGGTTCTTCAGTTGCCGGGCCGGCGAAGCCGGTAGATCCCGTACGGCGGGAAGAGATCGACGCGGCGCGGACAGCCGCCCTCGGCTCACTCCCGGCACAACAGGTCCCGACCATCGGCGGTGCGCCGTGCGGCGGTGACCGGGGCGCGCCAACACGCTTCGCAGGTACGGACATCCGTCGGCGACAAGCTGATGCTCATCCGGCCTCCCGGGGCGCGGTGGCGGTCACGTGGCACGGGCACAGACAGTCCGGCTGCCGGCAGACCGCGTGCGCGGCGGCCAGGTCCGAGACCGAAGCACCACGGCAGACAACGCTGTACGGGCCATCCGCCCCCTCCCCCAGCCCGCCCAACCGCGGGTCGGCCTCCTCGGCCAGATCAGCCCCCGCAATCGGCTCACCACGCCAGAGCAGCGTCACCCCGTGCTCCGGGCAATAGGCCTCGGTGTGGTCCTCGATCGGGAAGTCGTGGGCGTCGCCCTCCGCGAAACACCTCACCGGCGGGCCTCCCGCCAGACCCGGCCGAGCTTGGCGGCCGTCGGACAGGAGGCCCCGGTACGGCAGGTGGCGCAGTGCTGGGTGTGCCCGAGCAACGTCCGGTACAGCTTCTCGCCGGTCTGCTCCCGCGACTTCCCTCGTACCCCGGTCACGACGCCTCCGCCCGGGTGGGCCTCGAAGCTGCGAGCAGGTGCGCCATACGGTCGGCGCACTCCTCCTCGCGTCCCCGTTCGCCGATCTCGTAGGAGAAGCTTGTGACGTAGCGCCCGCCCTCGGCGACAATCTCCTCGGTGAGGAGCCTGTGCAGCGGGTTTGTGGCGTGCAGCCGCAGTCCGGGTTCGAGGGCGACAACCTGCAGTCCGTGATTGCGCAGGTGCCCCGCCAGTCTTCGCAGGTCGGCAGCGTTCATGCCTTGACGGTCTCAACTGCGGCGATGCCACGGGATATGACAACCTATGACACGGAGTGGATCATGAGAACGGTGGCGATCACGGGCACTCGAGAGACAGACCACAAGTCCCTCACCGAGTACGCCAACCTGTTCGAGCAGTACCTCGGTCCCTTCGCTCCGGCAGCGCACTTCTACATCGGTGGCGCGATGGGCATCGACTCACTCGCCCTGCTCTGGCTCGCCGACCAGACGTCGGCGTCCATCACCATCGTCGCGCCGGGCACCATGAGCCAGCAGCCGGCCGAGGCGCAGGAGGCCGTCGCTCGTACGAGGGAACGCATCACAGATGTCGTGGAGCTCGCCGCGTCCGAACTCCGGTCCCCGGCCTACCATGCGCGGAACCGGTGGATGGTCGACCGCGCATCGATGACCATCGGGTTCCCCCACGCCACGGAGCCGTCGACCGGCACGTGGCAGACGATCAACTACACGGCTGAACAGGGAAAGCCGCGACTGGTCGTACCGGTATAGCCACACACCGTCGCGGACTGCGTCACCATGGCGGTATGGGTAACCGGGCCGCGGGGGCGGCGACGCTGAAACGCTTACGACACAGTCGCGGCCTCTCCCTGGCCGGCGCCGCACGGGCGCTGTCCGAGATCGCCGTGGCCCTGCATCGCCCGCGCCTCCCCGCCGTCGCGAGCGTCCAACGATCCGTTGCCCGCTGGGAGTCGGCAGCGCCGGTACTGCCCGACGAGCGCTATCAGCTCCTCCTTGCTCACCTCTACGCCCGGACCCCGGCCGGGGAGATGCCTGTCGGAACTGGGTCCGACCTCGCTGAGCTGCTCGGCGCGCTGGTCGACCTCGGCGAGAGCGAGACCCGCGTCGCCCTCCTGCGCACCACGCTCATCCGTACGGCGACGGAGACCGGCGGCATGCTGGCCTTGCTCTCCCCGCCCGTACAGGCCGAGCTGTCCGCTGCCCTGATCGACCCGAGCCAGGTGACCGAGGAAACCGTGGCCGGGCTCGCTGCGGTCGCCGCCGACGCCAACGCACAAGTGGGCGTCGTACCGATGGGCCGCCTGCAACTGCTGCTCGCGCCCGTGATCGACGCGTGCCGCCGACTGCAAGCAGAGGCACTTCCCAGCCCGGTGGTCGGTCACGTCCGGGCCGTCGCCGTCGCCGCCTGTTCCTTGGGCGGTCGCCTGGCGTTCGAGAACCGCGACGACGAGGCGTCACGGGCTCTTTACGCTGAGGCCACCGCGCAGGCCGAGCTGCTCGGAGACACGTGGCGGCGGGCGTCCGTGCACATGAGCCATGCGCTCGTGACTCTCTACTCGTCGCCCGATCTCGCCGACACCCGGCTCCTCGTCGACCAAGCGGTGCGTGCGGCGCGTACGGGAGACAGCATCCGGGTGCGAGCGCGAGCGCACGCACTGCAGGCCGAGGTCGCCGCGCGGGCGGGGCAGGAACGGCAGGCCCAGGCGGCACTCGGCCTGGCCTGGTACGACATCGAGGACCAGCCCGGTGGTGACCCGTCGGGCAGCAGCTTCTCGGCTGGGCACCTTCGTGGGTTCGAGGGGGTGTGTGAGCTGTACGTCGGTGACCCTTCGATCGCGCATGACCGGTTCGCGGCTTCGGCGGCCACACTGGTCGCACCTCGGGAACAGGTGCAGCGTGCGATCGTGAGAACTGATCAGGCTCTCGCCCGTATTCGGATGGGCGATCCGCAGTCAGCTGCTGAACTGCTGCACGAGTGTGTGGTCGCGGCGGCGGCGACCGGCGGCCGGGTTCCGGCGATTCGGTTGCGTCGGGCCAGGGTGGAGCTGCGGCCGTGGCGGCAGGAGGATTTCGTCGCCGATCTGGACGATCACCTGATGGACGTGTTGGGGGCATGACGAAAGGCGCTGGCATCCGAAGATGCTGCGGGCACATCCCCGGCGTACAGGGGGAAGGCGCGCCTCATAGCACGTCGTCGCTGGGGCAGCGGGCGCCTCGTTCGTGGACCGAACAGTCGCGTAGGGCACGTGGACGGCTGTGGCGAGGGGGTTTGCGTGAGGCGGCGTGCACGGCGGTGTGCGCCGATGCTCTCACCGACCTCACGCGGACTGCCGACAGACGCCCACCGACCGTACCCGTTCGATATCGGAGCGGATGTGCTTTTGTCTACTCTCCGGCAATCGCGGTCAGTTCCGCGAGGGATTCGATCACCCAGTCGGCCTTGGCGCATACCTGTGTGCCGTCCGCCCACAGGTGCCCCCAGGGACGACGGCCGATGTGCGCGGTACGCAGTCCCGCCTCGGCTGCGGGGAACGTGTCGTTCGCTGGATGGTCACCGACGTACACGGTCTCCCTTGCTGGTGCACCGGACGCGTCGAGGACTCGCGCGAGGAACTCCGCCGAAGGCTTGGCGCAACCCCGTTCCCCGGAAGTCGCTACGAGATCGGCGGACAGATCCAGTGCCCGCAGCAATGCACCGGCACGCACGGTCCGATTGCCCGCGACGACGACGCGCGTCCCGCTTTCTCGGAGTTCGGCGAGTGCGGGGCGGACGTCCTCGTACAGGTCGGCTTCATCGAGGTACTCGCCTCTCCCGGCTGCTTCGCGGGCAGCGTATCCAGCCGGAATGTCGATGTCCGGTTTCACGAGCTTCAACGCTTCGGATTTGTCGAGCCCTTGAGCGGTGACGGCACCGACGAGGGCCGACAAGGTGTGCCTGGGGGTGCCGAGCCAGTCGGCCCAGGAACCCCAGCAGCGGTCGTCACGGACGGGAGTCTCACCGATGCCGAACACGAACGTCTTCACGCGACGAGCGTAGGGGCGACAGTCGAATAGCGCGATGTTCCCTACGGGCCACGGGCCACGGGCTCCGTGGCACGATGCACCGGTCAGACCGGGACCTTGTGAAGGTCCTGGCGCCGGTGACCGAGGAGAGCTGACGATGGGCAAGGAGCCGCTGTCGGGCGAGGACATCGCCGTGAGGCTCGCCGAACTACCGGGATGGGCACGGGAAGGGGACACGATCACCCGCACGTTCGGGATCCGGTACCACGGCGGTGTCGCGATGATCGTGAACGTCGCAGACGTCGAACGCCTCGTCGGCCACCACGCGGACATCGACCTGCGATGGGATCACGTGCGCTTCAGCATCACGACGCACGACGCCGGGCACCGCCTCACTGCGGCCGACTTCGACCTGGCTGCGCGAATCGACCGGATCGCTGCGGCGCACGAGACGCAGCCTCACAACGTCTGACCGTGACGCACGGGTGCGCCCTGCGGGATGGAGGGAACGAGCCATGTCCATCCTCCCTGCGATGTTGAACAGCCGGGAGCTGGAAAGCATCCGGTAAACAATCCGCCTCGCCGAGGCGGGAGAGGAGAGGATCGTGGCTGAGGACCTGTCCGCGGTGGGCCGCTTCCTGTATGAGGCGGGCACGCTCAAGCAGACGCGGCGCACCGGCTGGTGGATGGCCGGGGTCCGTGATCCCGAGAGCGTCGCCGAGCACTCATGGCGTACGTCGCTGATCGCCACGATCATCGCGAAGCTGGAGGGCGCCGACCCCGCCCGAGCCGCCTACCTCGCCGTGTGGCACGACACGCAGGAAAGCCGCACCGGAGATGTGAACCACCTCGGGAAGAAGTACGCGCCCGCCGGCGACCCCCAGGCAGTCACAGCCGACCAGACGGCGGGCATGCCCCAGGTGCTCGCCTCGGCAGTCCGTGAGCTTGTTGCGGAGTACGAGGCCAAAGAGTCACCGGAGGCTGTCTGCGCTCGCGACGCGGACAAGCTGGAGTGCCTGCTCCAAGGCATCGAGTACAAGGCGCAGGGCTACGAAAACGCTCAGCGGTGGATCGACAACAGCCGCAACCGCCTCGTCACCGAGACGGCAAAACAGCTGGCCGACGAGCTCTTGGCGCAAGGGGCCATCGATTGGCTGCGCACCGCCCTGGGGGAGGGCAAGAAGTAGTCCCCTGGCGGCATGCTTGTTGCCCCGGATGACCTAGGAACCCGCCCCGATTGAGGGTTGAGCGTGCTGCGGGGCCATCGAGATAATGGAGGCCCCACGACTTCCAGCTGGCACTACTAGCGACACTGGCGATATGTCCGTTTCCCAAGAAGTGATGAAAAACGAGCTTCCGGCCGCATAAACCCGCAGGTCACGAACTGTGGTCCCCGCGCGTGCGGGGGTGGTCCCTCCCGCTCCTCGCCCCGGAAGTCGGCGAGCATGTGGTCCCCGCGCGTGCGGGGGTGGTCCCCGCTCCGCCTGCTCCTGAAGCTGCCGCTTCGCGTAGTCCCCGCGAGTGCGGGGGTGGTCCCAGTACCGGCGGGAGGTCCGGGTGATGCTTCTGGTGGTCCCCGCGCCTGCGGGGGTGTTCCCGCGTACGACGTGAAGCAGGACGGGCAGCGATGGTGGTCCCCGCGTGTGCGGGGTCGCTTGCTCCACTCAGACCGGTCTACAACAGGCGCAGCGATGCCTGCCTGACGGCATGGGGTGATCAGAACGACAGTGCGCCGTCTTCATCCCCGTCGATACGACCTTCCCACCCTTCCTGACCGCCCTGAAGGAGCAGTCATGACGCAGCGGAACACGGACGAGCGGCCGGGCGTCGCCGCTGCCATCGTCGTGAACGACGGACGCGTACCGATGGTGCGCCGCCGGGTCAGCGAGGGACAACTCTCCTGGCAGTTTCCGGCCGGAAAGGTCGAGCCCGGTGAGGCGCGCGAGGACCCGGTTGTGCGGGAGACCCGAGAAGAGACCGGGCTGACCGTGGCGGCGGTGAAGCTACTCCGCGAGCGGGTGCACCCGAAGACGGGTCGGCTGATGTCGTACACGGCCTGCGACGTATGGAGTGGCACGGCCCACGTCGCGGACACCGAGGAACTCGCCGAGCTGGCGTGGGTCCGCCCACAGCGGGATTCCGCAGTACGTGCCGTACGGCCTGTTCCTGCCCGTCCAGCACTACCTTGACAGCGCCTTGGACAGCTAGGCACTGTTTCTCGGATCGCGGGCCTCAGGCGGGAATGAGGCCGTGGGGGTCGATGATGAACTTCTGGGACACTCCCGTATCGAAGGTCGCGTAGGCGTCGGGGGCGTCGTCGAGGCCGATCACCTTCGTGTTGAGCATGGCGCTCAAGTAGGGCATGCGATCCCACAGGATCGCCATCATCAGCTCGCGGTTGTAGTGCATGATCGGTGCCTGCCCGCCGGAGATCCGCGGCGACTTGATCCACGCCTTGCCGAAGTCGATCGGGTACGTACCCTCTTGCTCCGCCTTCGACTTCGCGAGCGGGTCGGCGCCGTATACGCCGATGACTCCGGTGGCTCCACCCGCGCGGGTGGCGTCGAGCACCTGGTTGATGGCGTAGGCCGGGTCCATGTCCTCGGCCTCGCGGCCGATGCCGTGCGCCTCGGTGCCGACATAGTCGACTGCGCAGTCGACCATGGGTTCGCCCAGGATGGCCTCGATCTGGTCGGTGAGCGCTGCGTCCTGGCTCAGATCGACCGTCTCGCAGCCGTTCTTCTTCACCAGCTCCAGGCGGTCCTTGTGGTAATCGCCGACGATGATGCAGGACGCCCCGAGGAGGCGCGCCGCTGCTGCGCCGCAGCGGCCGACCGGGCCGGCGCCGGCGATGTACACGGTCGAGCCCGGCTTGGCACCGGCCTCCATGAGACCGTGAAACGCGGTGGGCAGGATGTCCGAGAGCAGCGCCAGGTCACGGATCTTCGACATGGCCTGGTCCCTGTCCGGGAAGCGCAGAAGCTGGAAGTCGGCGTACGGGACGAACAGGTACTCGGCCTGGCCGCCGGTCCAGTCGCCCAGGTTGAAGCCGTACGCTCCGCAGGACACCTTGGGGTTTGCGTTCTCGCAGACGTCGGTCCGGCGCGCCCTGCAGTTGCGGCATCGGCCGCAGGCCACGTTGAACGGGACGGAGACGAGGTCGCCCTCACTGAGGAACTCGACGTCGGGGCCGATCTCGATGACCTCCCCGGTCATCTCGTGCCCCATCACCATGCCCTGGGGCACCGGGAAGGACCCGCGGTAGATGTGCAGGTCGCTCCCGCAGATGTTGGTGGCGACGATCCTGAGGATGACTCCGTGCGGGGCCTTCTTCCCGTTCGGCATCTGAAGCTTCGGGAAGTCCAGGGACTCAACGCGCATGTCTTTCGGGTTCTGGAACGTGACGGCGCGGTTGCTGCTTGCCATGACGATCTCCTCTGCTGATCCACGGGGCCTCGGCCGTGGGAGTGCCGGATGTCATTTCGGTGGCTTGCGACTTCTCCCGATCAGGCGGGTTGCGGTGCGTTGGCGAAGCGTTCGACGATCGCCTTGCAGAAGGCGGGAAGGTCCTGCGGGCCGCGGCTGGAGATCAGCTGGCGGTCGATCACGACCTCCTCGTCGACGACCTCGGCGCCAGCGTTGCGCAGGTCAGTCCGAATGCTGGGCCAAGAGGTGAGGCGGCGACCGTGCAGCACGCCAGCCTCTGCCAGGGTCCAGGGTCCGTGGCAGATGGTGGCAACGGGCTTCCCGGTCTCCACGAACTCCCTCACGAAGGCGACGGCGTCGGGGTCGGTGCGCAGCTGGTCGGGGTTCATGGTGCCGCCGGGCAGCAGGAGCGCATCGTAGTCACCCACACGGGCGTCGGCGACCTTCTTGTCCACGGTAAAGGTTCCGGCCGGGTCGATGTCCATCTGGCGCGCGTTGATCTCGCCGGTGTGGAGGGACAGGAGTTCAGCCTGCCCTCCAGCGCCCAGCAGTGCGCCGAGAGGCTCTTCGAGCTCGACGCGCTCAACGCCGTCCGTGGCCAGGATGGCGACCTTCCTGCCGTGTAGTTCGTTGGTCATGGTGCGTGGTTCCTTCCGGTGGTCGGCGGGGGACCGGTTCGGGTCCGTTCTGTCGCCGCTCAGCTGCCGTCGAGGTGGAGGAGGACCTTGGTCCAGCCGTCCTCTCGGTGGCCGAAGGTGCTGGTAGGCCTGCGGCGCCTGGTCCAGCGACAGCTCCTGGGAGACGATCCAGGACAGCTTGGCCTTGCCCTGCTCGATCAGCCCGCACAGCTGCCGGTTGTACGCCTTGACGTTGGCCTGGCCCGTCCCCACGGTCTGGTGGGCACATCACCGTGGACGGAGTGCCGCACGAAAAGGCCTCAAGAACCCCAGTGTCCCACCCCCGCAAGACATGTCAAACGGGTTGAATCACCATGCGTGGCCGGTGACGTGCCGGAACCCGGCAGGCGCTGAGGCATGCCCGGCCCACGCCAAACCACTACCGGTCACTTGGTCGTCGGCCCGTCGTCGCACATCGCAAGGCACGATGCCCACGGGTACGCACTTCGACGTCGTCGTACTGGCGCGAGTCCGGCGGGTACACGGCCGCCGTGCGTGCCTCCCCGCTGGGCCTGCGCACCGCCGCCGTCGACGCCAAGTACCGGGGCAGAGTACCGATGACGATCGTCTACGGCCTGGCTTATGGCCACTGGGCTGATCCACGTCGCCCCGCGGGCAGAGCCTGCTCTACGCGGGCTGCTTCTCCACGACGACATCGAGCTGCTCGATCGTGGGCTCCTCGAAGAGCTCACCCGTGTTCTCACCGAGCGCTTTCGCGACCGCACCCGACAGATGCGCCTGGCGCCCGTCGTCGTCGGGAAAGGCATCGAAGATCCCGAACGACGAGGGTCCGAACTGGATTCCGAACCACCTGACGGTCTTGGGCTCCCCCTCGACGATCGACAGCCCTTGGTTCAAGAAGTCGCGGACGTCGTCCTCTCTGCCGGGCAGTGCTTCGAGGCGTACCAGAAGCGCTTTGCTGACCTGCGTTGCCATCTTGGGTCTCCTCTGCCTTTACTCGGTTCGCGTTGTCGATGATCGGAACGCCGCTACGACCGCCTCGCCGACCGTCTGACACTGCTCGCCGCTCGCCGCATCACTCCTACCGCTTGAATCTTTGGCCGTTGTGGCGGAGCGGGATGCCGCTAACGAAGATCATCATCCAGCCCTGGTTGGAGACCTGGACGCCGTAGAAACTCCTCACCGGACTGTCGAAGACACGCGCTGTGAAGGCCTTGATCGCCGCCGTGGAACCGTTTGATCTATCTACCGTCACCTGGGGTCGCATCACGCGCAAACGCAGACGCGGGTGGGGTGTTAGCGCCAGGCTGGCTGTATGGGCCGTGGTGATCTGACGAATGCGGAGTGGGACCGGCTGGTGTCGTTCTTACCTCCTGGTGGTGCGCGTGGTGGTAGGTGGAGCGACCACCGCCGGGTGATCAACGGGGTTCTCTACCGAGTGCGGACCGGTGTCCAGTGGCGGGATCTGCCCGAGCGGTTCGGACCCTGGGAGACGGTCTACAAACGGCATCGCCGCTGGTCAGCCGATGGAACGTGGCAGATGCTGTTGTCCCGCATCCAGACAGCCGAGGATGCCGAAGGCGGTATCGACTGGGACGTGTCGGTGGACTCCACAGCAGTACGAGCCCACCAGCACGCCGCCGGCGCGAGGAAGGCGTCCCCGGCCGCCGTTCCTCAAAAGGGGGCCGTGCGAGGGACGAACCAGGTCGATCCGGTACTGCGGAAACTAGCCGCCCGTCTGGAGGAGGTGGTCAGATCGGGGAGTGTCTGGGACGTTCCCGCGGAGGATTCACCACCAAGATCCACCTCGCCGCCGACGGACGATGCCGACCCCTCGCCCTCGTCCTGACACCCGGACACTACGGTGACGGACCCCAGCTCGAGCGGGTCCTGGAACAGGTTTCGGTGCCGCGAACCGGAGTCGGACGGCCCCGCAACCGGCCCGACCGTGTCCTTGCGGACAAGGCCTACACGTCCCGACGTAACCGCCGCTACCTGCGACGACGCGGCATCCCGCACACGATTCCCGAACGTCTCGACCAGCAGGGACACCGCAAGAACCGAGGGTCCCGAGGCGGGCGGCCCACCGGTTTCGACAGCGAGCGCTACAAGAAACGCAACACCGTCGAACGCACCATCAACCGCCTCAAGAGCTTCCGCGCCGTCGCTACCCGCTACGAGAAACGCGCCTACATCTACCTCGGCACCGTCACGCTCGCAGCCCTCGTCATCTGGCTCCGAACGTGATTCGAGAAACAGTGCCTAGCCCTGCTTCGGGTCACTGCCCAGCTTGCGCCGTTCCCAGCGGTTGGGATGGCGAATGACCACTCCCGCGATGCCGCCGGAGCCAGTAAGCCGGATCAGCGGAGTTCCCGGGAGCCGGTCGGGGGTGGTCTTGTCCCTCAGGCCGCCAAGGCCGGGATCCATGCCGCTGGTGTCTGCGGCCCAGCCGTCGGGAACGACAATCGTGACACCGGCTGTCTCCCCGTACGCCTCCACTGCGATCTCCGTGAAGCGGCACTCAACCCGAGTGAAGTCGATCTTCACACCCCCCATGCCACCGTGAGCGATCACATGCCCGGGAACCTCCCAGCGCCCAGGGCCTCGAGACGCGCCATGCATACCGCCCTTGAGAACCAGCGGCGGCTGGCTCTCAGGGGGATCGAAACTCGGCAAGTCGGCGGTCAGGACGGCCAGTTCGGCGTACGTCTTGGACGTCAGCGCCTGCTCCAGGCGCGCATCCAGCTCATCGAGATCGATTCGCCCCTCGGCTGCCGCATCGCGCAGCCGCTCCACCACTGCTTCCCGGTCGTCGTGAGAGGCGCGGAGCTCTCCTGATGGTGCAGGGCGTCGAAAGGGCTCCGGAGGCTGGGTAGTCATGGCCCCAAGAATAAGCAGCCGGTGAACTGAGCGGACCGGGGGATTGCGCACCTCAAGCACTGCCTACGCGCGTGTCGCACGTGGCCCTGATCGAGTGGGACGTTGCGGTTCCCCCACCCCCCTGGACGTTCTTCCTGCCACGCTTGATCTTGGTGGTTGGCTGCCCTGGCACCTCACCATCGGGGACGGCCACTTGTTACTCTCTCCGGTCATGCGAGCCCTCTTTCCAGGATCCTTCGACCCGGTCACTCAGGGGCATCAGGACATACTCCGGCGCGCTGCCCTCCTGTTCGACGAGGTCGTCGTGTGCGTGATGTTCAACGCGAACAAGACCGGCCGCTTCCCCGTCACGGAACGGCTGGACCGGCTCCGTACGGCAGCAACCGGCCTGAGCAACGTCACGGTCGATTCCCACACCGGCGGCCTGCTGGTCGACTACTGCAGCCGATTCGCCATCGACGTCGTCATTCGTGGGGTCCGCGACGTACACGACCTGGACTACGAAATGCCGATGGCCCGCATGAACCACGAACTGGCCGGAGTCGAAACGTTCTTCATCGCCGCAGACCCCGCTCTGGCCCACGTCTCCTCCACCCTCGTCACTGCCTCCTCCACCCTCATCACTGCGGTGAGTCAACAGGGCCGTGTCCCCGAATGACGACTTGAGCAAGTCCCTTACAGCAGCCGGGGGATAGCAGCGGGCAGCGAGGGCCCTAAGACGGGTCCTACGGCTGCGGTGGGGGCCGTGTCTCGTTTGGTGAGCCGTGACTACGGGCTTCGAGGCGAGGCCGTCGTGGGTGTTGGCCGCGCTGATGCCGACGACGAGGGGCAGCCCGTCCGCGTACGACAGAACGTTCCCTTTCGCACCGGGTCTGCCCTGCTCGGCGGGGCTCGGGCCTGTGAGTTCACCCCCAGGCGGACAGGCCGTACCGCGTCGTGGCGCCGAAGTCCGGTACGCGAACGAGCAGGGCGGTCGACGACACGCGGGATCTGCTGCCGGTGCTGGTCGCGACGAGGCTGCTCGGGCGCGCAGAACGCGGAGCGGGGGGCCGTGGACGGCAAAGCAGAAGCTGAAGTCGCTGCTGAGGGTGGAGCGGATCGGGACCAGGCCGGCGACCGCGTTCCGAGTCGTGTTCGACACCACGAGCAAGCAGGTCGACACCGAGTCCGGGGAGATCAGCCTGCCTGCGGTCTACCGAAGCCTTTCGGTACGTGTTTCCAACTCCTGTCGCCTGCATGTCCGTTCGCCCTGCCCTCACAGGTAGGTGTCACTGCCCGTTCGCCTCTCGTGCCGCTTACGTGGGTACTGGTAGACAGGGAGGCCGACCCTTAAAAAAGAGGAGCCGGCGTGCGAGCACGGAGAAGTCGGGACAGCGAGCGGGAGCCCCTGGCCTCGCCGACGGCAGGCGCGAAACGGCCGGTGGAGGGCGCGGCCGGGCCGCTCGGTATGCAGCCGACGATCGGCAACGCCGCGGTGGTGCAGTTACTGCGGCGAGCCGGGCATCCCGGGGCGCTGGACCGGCACCGGCACGGGCCCGGCTGCGGGCACGCCGAGGAGCCGATGCCATCAGGCCGGTCGAGGCGGCCGGAGCCGTCAGCGCGGGCGGAGGCGGCGTCATCGCGGGCGGAGGCCTCATCGCAGACGGAGGTAGCGGTGCAGACGGAGGCGGCGGCGCAGGCGGAGGCGGCGGCGCAGGCGGAGACGGCGGTGCAGGCGGAGACGGCGGTGCAGCGTTCGACGGTGCCCGGCGTGCTGCGCGGCAGCGGACAGGCCCTGGACACGACCACCCGTACCGACATGGAGAGCCGCCTCGGCGCCGACTTCTCCGACGTACGGCTGCACACCGGCGCCGAGGCCCGCCGTTCCGCCGCCGAGATCGGTGCGCGTGCCTACACCTCCGGCAACCATGTCGTCATCGGCGACGGCGGTGGCGACCGGCACACCCTCGCCCACGAGCTGACCCACGTCATCCAGCAGCGCCAGGGCCCCGTCGCGGGCACCGACAACGGCGCCGGGCTGTCCGTCTCCGACCCCGGCGACCGCTTCGAACGGGAGGCCGAGGCCAACGCCCGGCGCGCGATGAGCGGCCCTCCCGTCGCGCGGGCCCTCGCTCGGACCACCACTCGGACTGTCGAGGCCGGCCGCTCCACGCGCAGTGGCGACGCCAGCGCCGTCCAGCGGGTGAAGCGCACCCTTGAGGAGAGCGCGGAGGGGGAGATCTCCGAGGACGCGATCAACCTGATCGCCGCCTCCGACGGGTGGGAGGAAACCTACGCGGGCGGGCGGGGGCGCAAGGTCCCCAAGTCGCCCGAGGAGGCCGCCTGCTGGGAGTGGGCCGTGCGGGCCGCCGCGGACTCCGGCGGCCCCGACCGGGGTGAGTACTGGAGCTACCTCACCGGCCTGAGCGAGAAGGACGACGTACGGGAGCTGGACCAGGTGGAGGCCGCGGTCAGAAGCGACCTGGACCGGTTGCGGAACGACATCACGGCCGCAGGCATGCGCTTCGACCCCGAGAACGTCGACGCCCAGCACGACGAGGACGCGATCCGCCCCCTCATGGAACGGGCGGTCCAGAACTTCGTGCAGACCCACAACCTGCAGGTCGCCGCCGCGAACCCGGCGGGCTGGATCATGTGCCACTACCGGATGGACGGCGCTTTCGGCGTCCCCGAGCACTTCTGGATCGAACTCCCCGTCCCGAGTGGCGGACGGGTGCTCCTCCAGACCGTCCCGGACCTCCCGTTCATCGAGGCAGGCAGCACCGATCTTCGCTGGCACGAAGAGGGCAGCGTGCCGGATCGGCAGGAAGGCCACGCGACCTACCAGACCATCGAGGTGCCGATCGCGGCGTTCACGGGCCGTCACTCCGAGATCATCAACGGCATCCTGGCAAGGGGCCGACGCACCCGGCGCAAACCGACGGCGTCCTCCTCCAGAACCTGACGGGCCCTGCGCGCCGGTCAGGCGGCCCCGGCCCGGCCTCCGCCGCGACCGTGAAGGGAACGTGGGTCTCGGCACCGGTGGTCTCCTCCGCCCGGCGGCGCAGCGTCGACGCGAGACTGATCAGCCCACTCCTCCCGTACGGCGCGGCCTTCACCGCAGCTTGCGGCCCAGCACGACGCCCGTGCCGAGGATCACCAGGACCGTCCTGGTCCCCTCGAACAGCACGGCGTGGGTGTCGAGCGTGTTGTCGTCATCCCGCACCAGCGGGCTCCTCGTGTCGGGTAATGACGCACCGCGAGCTCGGCCGAGGCCTGGGCCTGGGCTTGGGCCTCAAGCTTCGAGCCCCGAGATTCGGGGTCAGCCGGTTCACTCTTCCGGGGGTACGTGAACGGGGCTCCGGCCCGAAGCTCGGGTTCCGGGTCCCGGGCGTCGGGATGCGAGCCTCGGGATTCGAGCGCCTTCTTTAACCGGTGGGTAAGAGAAAGGGGTTGGGAAAACCTCCCTACCTCCCTGACCCGTCACGGCTGAGGAAGTATGACTAATCGTGACAGCTTGCGGCGCAGAGTCACGACTGCTTACGGTTCGAGAACCAAACGACCCCGACACGGTGATTGCCACACCAGCGCCGGGGTCTGACCGCAAGATCGAAACCCTAGAAAGCCGATCCCGTGGCTACCCAGCACCCTAGCCCTGCCCCGCCCGCCCCCGCACA